>JALOOY010000136.1 GCA_025454185.1 Thermodesulfobacteriota bacterium | reverse complement strand
CACCGCGCGGACCGTCAAGATGGAAAAAAAGGGGCCGGGAAAGCTGGAAGTCAAGGGCGCCGATCTCCAGGGGCACCAGATCACCCGGGCCGATACGGGTGAAAAAGTGGGCGCCCTGGGCCATACCCAGTCCGTCATGGAACTGCCGGCCGGCATCTACAACGTGACGGTCGGGAAAGCGGTCTGGAAGAGCGTGGAGGTCAAGGCCGGGGAGAAGACCACGCTGCGCCCGGGGCGGGTGCAGGTTGTCAAGGCCGACTACCGGGGACATAAGATCCGCAACAAAAAAGGGGAGGAACTCGGTTCGGTGAGCAATACCCAGGACTGGATGCCGCTGCCCCCGGGGGAATACACCATCGAGGTGAAGGGGAAAGTGGTGCCCTTTACCTTGAAGGAGGGGGAGGAGCTGAAGTTCCAATGAGTACGACTTTTATATATATATGTGTAAATTAGTCTTGACTTTTTTATATATATGTGTAAATTAGCCAACATGGAGCGATTGCTAAAAAACTATCTTTTCGATCCCGAAATGACGGCCGGGAAGATGATATTCCTCACCGGCCCACGCCAGATCGGGAAAACCACCTTTGCCCAGGATTGGTTGTCGACCACCTCTTATAAAAACACCTACTTCAATTGGGATGACCCGGCCGTTCGACGGGAATACACCCGTAATCCCCTTTTTTTCGCCAATATCATCAACGATCAATACCTCGGGGAGCCGGTCCCTTTGGTTTTCGATGAAATCCACAAGCACAAAAACTGGCGAAATATATTAAAAGGATTATACGATCCCCTTAAGGACCGCCTGCGTCTGCTGGTAACCGGAAGCGCCCGGTTGGGCCTGTACCGGAAGTCCGGCGATTCCCTTCTGGGAAGATATTTTTCTTACCAGATGTTTCCCCTGGGGCTTCCGGAAGTGGTGGGGGATTTTTCCCGAGTGCTTTCGGATGAAACCCCCCTGGCCGACGGCGAGTCGCTGCTGCGCCTGGCCGGGAAGGTGGCACCGGAAAAGGTTGAAAGGGGATTGGAACGACTTCTGGCCTTTGGGGGCTTTCCCGAACCTTTCATAAAGGGATCCGTCCGCTTTCACCGCCGATGGCAGCGGGAATACCTGACCTTGCTCTTTCGGGAGGATCTGCGCGACCTTTCCCGAATCACGGATATCCGGGGATTGGAACAACTGATCGAGCTGCTTCCCGGGAGAGTCGGGTCTCCCTTGAGTATCAACTCGCTGCGTGAGGACATCGGCTGCCACCATCAAACCCTGATCCACTGGCTGGAGGTTTTGAAAGAACTGTATTTAATCTTCACAGTCCGCCCCTGGCATCGCAACATCCTGCGGGCCATCAGGAAAGAAAGCAAGCTGTATTTCCTGGATTGGTCCATCGCTCCGATTTCCGGCCCCCGTTTCGAGAACCTTCTGGCTGTCAGCCTGGTTCGTCTGGCGGCCCGGTTTACGGAAACGGGCTTGGGGAACTTTGAGGTCCGCTATGTCAGGGACAAGGAAAAGCGGGAAGTGGATTTTCTGCTGATCAAGGACAATCGGCCTCTGGCCCTTTTCGAGTCCAAGGATACGGAAAAGGGAATAAGCCCGGCAGGAAGCTATTTCGCGCGGAAACTGGCCATCCCTTTCTATCAGATTGTCGCCCAGGGCACTAAAAGCGAAAGGTTTCCCGGTAACTGCTTTCTCCTGCCGGCGTCCCGGTTTTTATTGCTCTGCGGTTGAAAAGGTTTAAGCCTGCTAAAAAAAAGTTTGTTCCACTTCATATTGAGATTTTTCCTTGACAGGATTTGTCTGAGGTAATTACAATGTAACCACAAAAAGGAGCCTGAGAGGTGGATCATCATGAGGGCCCGCATCATAAAAATCGGCAATTCCCAGGGGATCAGGATACCAAAACCACTGCTGGAGCAAACCGGCATCGAGGGCGAAGCCGATCTGGAAGTCGAAAACCATCAAATCATCATTCGTCCCGTGGGACAGGCAAGAGACGGATGGGCCGAGGCCTTTAAGAGGATGGCGCAGCACCGCGATGACCGGATGATAGATGACGCAGACGCCGTTCCCAACGCCTGGGATGAGGACGAGTGGCGGTGGTAGTCAATCGTTTTGAAGTGTATCTGGTTAATCTCGAGCCCACGATCGGCTCGGAGATAAAAAAAATCCGACCCTGTCTGATTATTTCTCCGAATGAGATGAACTATCATGTCCAGACAGTCATCGTTGCCCCCATGACTTCTGCCGGGAAAGATTACCCGACTCGCATCCACTGCACTTTCAATAAAAAAAAGGGGCAGATCGCCCTGGACCAGATACGCACCCTGGATAAAACCCGACTTGTTAAAAAGTTGGGCAGCATCGATCCCATAACCCAGGTGGAAGTGCTCTCCGTTTTGCGGCAACTCTTCGCGTGAAAAGAGTATAACAATCGCAAATTTTTTGCTGCCTGCGCCGAACGCGGTTCGGTTCGGTGACTGTTCTGTTGTCCACTAACCTGGGGCGGCCGAAGGTCCGGCGGGTGCTCCTTTCCCGGGTTCCTCCGGAATGATTCCTTTTTCCGCTTGCTTCCAGGCTCTAATGAAATCCCGGGCGGATTCTTTCTCTCCCTTAATTTGGATTTTAATATCGGCTTTCATAAGAGTATACCCATCAGGCGCCAAAAAATGATGCAAAGCCTTCAAGCCGCCCTTTTCAATGTGATCCGCATCCCCGCCCTCGTCGCCAGGGTGATGAGCATCTCTATGCTGAATTTTTCCCATTTGCCTCTGATCAGGTCCGAACATCTAGATTGACTGATGCCCAGAATCTCCGCCGCCTTAATCTGCGTCAACCGCTTGGCTTTGATGAATTTCCTGAGATCGGCCATGAGATCGGCCCGCATTTGAAGAACGGCCGCTTCATCCGGTGGATAGCCAAGGTCAAGAAATACGTTTCCAGAGGAACTGATAACCGGCTCGTTCATGAATTACCCCCAATCTGTCTATACCTGGACCCTATGAATTTCAGCGACTTCACAATCTAAAATATATAAGTTTTTATATATCTGGCAAGATAGAAATAAGGGCCGTTAATCCTCAAATAGACATCCTCCGCGCAGCCGCAAAATCCGTGTCGTCTTCTGCAAGAGAGCCGGGTCGTGGGTGGCGAAGAGGAAGGTGGTGCCTTCCTCCTCGTTGAGGCGGTGCAGGAGGTCGATGATCTCCCGGCCGGTTTCGGCGTCGAGGTGGGCGGTGGGTTCGTCGGCCAGGACCAGCAGGGGGCGGGTGATCAGGGCCCGGGCCACGGCCACCCGCTGCTGTTCGCCCCCGGAGAGGTCCTCCGGGTGGTGCTTCAGGCGGTGGCTTAGGCCCACCCGGGCCAGCATCTTCTCCACCCGTTCCCGGCGTTCCTTCCCGGGCCGGCCCTGGAGGATGAGCGGGTAGGCGCAGTTGTCGAAAACCGTCAGGGCCGGCAACAGGTTGTAGGCCTGAAAGACGAAGCCCAGGCGGTGGAGGCGGACCTGGGCCAGTCGGCCGGCGGAGAGGCCGGACAGTTCCTGATCCCCCAGAAAGACTTTTCCCTTCGTGGGTTCATCCACGCCCCCCATAATATGGAGCAAGGTGGTTTTGCCGCTGCCCGAAGGACCCATGAGGGCCACGAATTCCCCGGACTGAATGGTCAGGTCGATCCCCTGGAGGACCTGGATGGTTTCGCCTTTGAGGATATAATCTTTAAAGACGTTTTGTAAGCGTAGGATATCCATTTAAGCCTTCATGCATAAAAACGAGCATCCAACATCGAACGTCCAACATCCAATGTCGAAAGTGGTTTTCGAACTAAACCGCCCTGCTGGGGGCGGGCACAAGCGAAGCATGGAAGTTTTGTTCCATTATTGTTTTTCTTAGTGAGGCGGTTATCCCCCTCCGCTCCTGCCAGCCTTAAGGCGGGCGGGGATTAACCCCGCCTCTACAATCCCTTCGCCGAACGATGTTTTCGTTTTGATTCGATGTTCGATGTTGGACGTTGAATGTTCGATGTTCATCTTTTGTCTCAGCGTCAACGCTCTCCCATCTTTCCCTTTTCGATCTCAAAGGCCTTGGGAGGGAAAACCGGTTTGAGCTGCAGCTCATCAATAAAGATCCGGGCCCGGTAAGAATCGGGTTCCAGGTTGTCCACCTCGAATGATTTGGGCCGCTCCCCTGCCGGCGTATTTTCCCAGACGATGGCGATCTGCCGCCGGGGTTTGCCGGCCGGGTCCAGCAGCGTCACGCGGGTCAAGGGGCCTTCCTTGGTGTTCAGGGTGCAGACGGCTAAGGGGTGCCGGTCGGCAGGACGGCTGATCGTGACCCGCCAACGGCCGTCCTTTTCCGCTGAACCCTTCCAGTCCAGGTCTTTCTGGAAATAAAAAGGAAACAGGTTCTCGGAGTAGAAAAAGCTCCAGCCGCCCAGTTGGGAGGGGGGCAGCGACACCGTTTCCTCCAAATCGGGCAGGAACAGGTAGTGCCGGGTCTTCTGCCGGTATAGTATTTTGCCCTTTTCCGTGGCCGGGGCTTCGAAGAGGATCCGCACCTGGTCCGGATCCTTCTGCCACAAGACGATTTTATATTTTCGGATTGGTTTTTCCGGCCGTTCCAGTTCCAGCCGCAGCAGGGCCTTGAAGGTATTCGGGGCCAGGACCGGTTTGTATTTGAGGAGGACCGCTTCCGGGGAAAAGGATTCCTCTTCGGCAAAGACAGGCGGGGGACCGCCTAACAGCCCGAAAAAGCAAACGATTATAATGAACTTGGCGAAGCAGGCGAATAGCAGCCGGGTAGCGCAGCCCCGTGTTTCGCCGGGCTGCGCTACCTCCGAAATTCCGAGTTGGTTGTTGGATGTTCGATGTTGGATGTTCATCTTTATTTCCGCGTTAAAAATCCGTAGCGCCGGCTTTGCCAGAGGGGCAGCAGGGCCGATACCAGACATAGTCCCAGGATCAGCAGCAGGGCCTTGAGCAGGCCCGATCCACGAACCTCCGGGACCAGCAGATTGCCGCCCAGTAGGTAGGTTAAGGGCAGGGAGGAAACGGAGAGACCTCGATAATGGAAGAATTGGGAAATTGCGGTTCCCAGGAGGACTCCCACCAACCCGAAACTCAAGCCCAGGAGCAGGGCCTCCAGGAGGATCAGCGCCCGCAGCCAGTTGGGGGAGGTGCCGAGCAGACTCAGGAGGCGCAGTTCCGGGAGGCGCAGTTGAATGGACAGCAGGATCAGCAGGCTGATGCCGAGGGCCGTTACCGCCAGGAGCAGGGCGTTCATCAGGACCATAGAAAAACGGTTGGCCTGGACGATCCCCAGGGAAAAGCCGCCGGTTTCCCGGAAATTTTTTACCTCCCAGGCCAGACGGTTTTGCCGGAGGAAAGAGGTTAGTTCCTGCTGGACCCGGTCGAGTTTGTCCGGTTGCTGCAGGATGACCCGAAGAGAAGCGATCCGATCCGGGGCAGCCAGGAGTTCCTGGGCCGAAGTCAGGGGAGCGAAGATAAAAAATTCCTGCCAGGGAGCGGCCTGGCGAAAGATACCCCCGAGTTGAAAATCCATCAGCCGCAGTCCCTGGGAAGCGGTATGAACGGTGAGGGTCAGCGAATCCCCCGGCCGGATTCGTAAGCGCCGGGCATATTCTTCGCTCAGCAGCAGGGAGCCGGGTTTCAGGCCCTGGAGCGGGGCCCCCGCCCGTATCGGCAGCAGGGGCGAGAGGGAGCCGGATTCCCGGGTGGGATCCA
>JALOOY010000135.1 GCA_025454185.1 Thermodesulfobacteriota bacterium | reverse complement strand
TTCCTTAACCCCCCCTGCTCGGGGCGAAAGCACGCGAAACATGAAATGGGCTGCAGTAAGGCACAGCCCCGCGAGACGCGGGGCTGTGCTACATTACCTCCATTCGCTGTTGGATGTTCGCTGTTGGATGTTCGTCTTTATTCTCGTATCAAGTCTCCCGGATCAGCCGTCTCGCCTTGCCTTCGAAGCGCTGCAGGCTTCCCGGCGCAGCCACTTCCACCTCCGGGGTGACCTTGATGTGGTAGACGATGTCCTTGGTGAAGCCTTTGATTGCCGTCTGCATCCGTTCGTCGGGGATGCTCTCGGCGGCCTTCTCCACCCGGATGCGCAGCCTTTTCCCCGAACCCTGGGCCGGGACCAGCAGTTGGTATTCGGTGGAAAACTCGGGGACCCGGCGGATGAAATTCTCGATGGCCGAGGGAAAAATGTTGACTCCCCCGAAATAGAACATGTCGTCGGCCCGGCCCAGAACCCCGCCCTCCAGTCGCAGCAAGTAACGCAAGAGGGGAGCGCTCTCGCAGCAGAGGTTGGATAAGACCAACTCGCCCACTTGGCCGGGCGGGACCGGGGCGCCTGTTTTGATGTCCAGCAATTCGGGCAAAAACATGATCTCGTTTAGATGGGTCCCCTGTTGGGCCAGGCATTCGAACCCGAAATTGGTGATCTCCGTGCTGCCGATGTCGTCGTAATTCTTGGCCCCCCAAAGTTCCTCGATCCGTTTCTTGGTGGCCGGCACCTGGGCGCCCGGTTCCCCGGCGGTGACGACCACGCGCACCTTCGATCGGGGCAGGTCGATGCCGATTTTAGGCGCCAGTTCACCCAGGAAGATGATATAGGTAGGCGTCCCGCAGACCACGGTGGCGTTCCAGTCGACGAGGCTGCGCAGGCGGGTTTCGGAGGACTGCCCCCCGCCGGGAACGATGGTCACCTCGTGCTGTTCGAAGGCCGCCTGCAGCCCCCACCAGGCGATAAAAAGCCCGTACATGAAAGGGAAGAAGGCCACGTCCCGGTGGTCGATGCCGTAGCCGCAGACGTAATAGCTGAATTGTTCGAAACAGTTCTTGAACCAGTCCCTCTTGTTATAGGGGACCTTCAAGGGGATCCCCGTCGTCCCCGAGGTCTGGAACACGCGGGTGGCGGCTTCGGGGGGGATGCAGGGAAAATCGCCGAAGGGGGGATGCTCCTCCTGGGATTGCAGCAACTCCTGTTTGGTGGTAAAGGGCACCCGGCGGACGTCCTCGAGCTTCCTGATATCCCGGGGCGTCACTTTGGCTTCGGCGAACTTCCGGCGGTAAAAGGGGCTGCGGTCCATGAGGTATTGCATCTGCCGCTTGAAAAGCCGCAGTTGCCGCTTTTCATAGGCTTTGCGGGACTGGGTTTCCAACAGGGGGCGCCACATTTTTACCATGGACTGACTCCTTCGATCAGCAGAACCGGATTAGTAAAAAAAAGACGAACAGGGAACAGCGAACAGGGAATAATTTTTCAGGCAGCGCGGGGGGAGCCCCCGCGCTGCCTGCGGTTTAATAGGTATAGGCCGTGGGGATCTTGCGGGCCTTTTCCTGACCTTTCCAATAGGCGATCCGCTCCTTGATGAAGCTGATCCAGGAATCGACCTCTGCGGCGCTGAAGCCCTTGCCGGTCATGTCCTTCTTGTAATCGGCGATGACCACCTCCACCGCCTTGGACCAGCGGGCCATTTCCGTTTCCGAGAGGGGGATGATCTGGCCGCCTTTTTCCAGGAAAAATTCCTTGCCCACGATATCGGTCTTGTTCCATTCCACGGCCCAGAGGTCGATATACTGGGCCGCCAGTTCGGTGAAGACCTGCTTGGCTTCCGCCGGCAGGCTGTTCCATTTGGCCCGGTTGAAGATCACGTAGAAGGTGTAGCCGCTGCCGGCCATGTAGGAGGTGGTGTGGTAGCGCAGTATGTCGCCGGTCTTGAAGCTCTTGAGCTGCTCGAAGGGCCCCATGTTGCCGTCCATGACCCCCCGCCGCAGGGCGTCATACATATCCATCATTTCTATGGGGACTACGGTGGCGCCCAGGGCCTTGACCACGTCACCGCTGCGCCCGGTGCCCCGGATCTTCAGGCCTTTGAGATCTTCCAGGCTCTTGACCGGCTTGTTGACCGTCTGGATTACGGAAGGGGGGCTGGCGCTGAACATGAGGGGGTGGTAGGCCTCCCATTCCTTGGGTTTGAACTTGTTGAAGAAATCGTTGATCACATGGGTGAGGACAAAGCTGCTGGGGGCCCCCAGGGGCAGTTCGGTAAGCTCCATGACCGGGAAACGCCCCCGGGAATAGGAGCAGTGGGCCAGGCCCAGGTCGGCGATGCCCGAGGCCACCCCGGCGGCCATCTTGGGGGCCGTGAGCAGCGTGCCCCCCGTATACTGGGTAATCTTTACTTTGCCGGCCAGCCGTTTGTTCAGCTCGTCGCAGAACTTGCCCATGAGCACCGAGTTGATGTGCATGACCGGCATGTAGTTCGCCAGGGACAGCTCGATGACCTGGGCCGCCGCCGCCGTGGAAAAGCACAAGGAACAGGCCACCAATACCCCTACCAGCATTCTTTTCATGACATTTCCTCCTTGGTTTGATTGTCCGTCAGGGACGTTAATTATTGACTGAACAGCGAGGGCAGCCAGAGGGCGAGCTGCGGAAACAGGAGCAGCAGGCCCCAGAACAGGATCAGGCCGATCAAAAAAGGCGCCGAACCCTTGTAAATGGTCGCGGTAGGTACCTTGGTGATGTTTTTGACCACGAAAACGGCAATGGCCACCGGCGGGATGATCATACCCACCATGATGACTACGCAAATAAGGATCCCGAACCAGATGGGGTCGAAGCCGAGCTTGAGGATGGTGGGAAAAAAAATGGGTGTGGCCAGGATCATGAAGGCCAGGTCCTCGATAAAGGTGCCGCCCAGTTCATAGACCAGACAAATGAGCAACAAGATCAGGTAGCGGTTTACCTTCAGGGTGGTCAGGTAATCGGCGATGCCCTGGGGGATATTGGTCACGGCGATGAAATGGCCCAGGATCAGGGATCCGGTGATAAGCATGAGAAACATGCCGGCCGTGCGGATGGATTCCGAAAGGGAGAGGGCGTACTTTTTGAAGGTCAGGCCCCCGCGGAACAGGGCCAGCAGCAGGACGGCAAAGGCCCCCACCGAACCCGCCTCTGTGGGGGTGAAATAGCCCAGCATGATCCCGCCGATCATGATCAGGAAGATGATGACCACCAGGAGCACGGGCGGCAGGGCCCGGGTCCGTTCCTTCCAGGAGGAGCGTTCCGAGACCGGGGCCAGGCGGGGGTTGATCCGGGCCCAGCCGTAAATGATGCCCACGAAGAACAGGGCAATGATCAGGGCCGGAACGATCCCGGCCAGGAAGAGCTTGCCGATGGACTGCTCGGTGATGATCCCGTAGAGGATCAGCACCACGCTGGGGGGGATCAGACAACCCAGGGTGCCCACGGTGGCGATGGTCCCGGTGGACAGCCGCTGGTCGTACCCGTAGCGGTCCATTTCCGGCATGGCCACGCTGGCGAAGGTGGCCGTGGTGGCGGTGGCCGAACCGCAGATGGACTTGAAGGCGCTGCCGCCCAGGATGGTGGCGATGGCCAGACCGCCGGGGATATGGCCGATGAATTTGTGGGCCGCATCGTAGAGGTTTTTGGCGATACCGGAGTGGAAACCGATCTGGCCCATGAGAATGAACAGGGGAAATACGGTATAGCCGTAATTGGTGATCACGTCGAAGAGATCCCGGGCGATGAGGTTGGTGGCCACGCCGAAGCCCTTCAGGTAGGCAAAGCCCAGGAAGCCGATGACGGCCATGGCGAAGCCCAGTTCGATGCCGGTACCGAAGAGGAGCAGCAGCAGAAGAAGCAGGACAATTCCCGTGACCTCATTCATAGCGGCCCGTCCAAATCTTGCAGATGTCCAGGATGAAAACCAGGCATTCCACGGCGCAGCAGACCGCCACGCCGTAGGCGAAGGGGTAGGCGGGAAGCTGGATGGTGGGCGACACCTCGCCCGAGGCCCGCAGTTCGCCGGCCACCAGGAAGAGGTTGTAGGTGATGATGGCGAAGAGGGCCAGGCAGATCAGGCGGGTGAAGGTGTTCAGGAGCGCCTGGGACCGTCGGCCCAGCAGGACCATGACCAGGTCCACCCGGATATGGCCCCGGTCCAAGGATACTTTCGGGATGGTGAAGCCGATCACCAGGGACAGGGCCAGGGCCACCACCTCGAAGGTGCCCACCAGGGGGCGGCCCGTGGCGCGCAGGATCACATCGGCTACCGTCAGCAGCATCATGAAAGTCAGGGCCGCACCGCCGATGACATCCAGAATTTTCGTGGCCGCCCCGAGGAACCGTTCCAGCAGACTACCCATGGTCCTCCCTTTCCCGGCGGCGGCTTTGCTCCAGACCCTCCAGGACCCGGTCCGGGGAGAAGGGCGTTCGCTTCAGCCGCACTCCCGTGGCATTATACACGGCATTGGCCACGGCCGCCACGGTTCCCGACACATAGCCCTCGCCCACCTCCTTGGTGTTGTAATGACGGTCCGGGTGGTAGGACTCGGTAATGACATCCAGGTATTCCGTGGGCACCATTTCCAGGGCCGTAGGCATCTTGTACTCCAGGAAAGAGGGATTGATCACGCAACCCTGCTCGAGGCGGAGCTCCTCCATCAGGATATGCCCCTGGCCCATGGAGACCTGCCCGTCGATCTGGCCTTCCACCAGCAGGGGATTGAGCGGAAAACCGCAGTCGTGGGCCGTGGTGGCCTTGAGGACTTTCACCCGGCCCGTTTCGGTGTCGACCTCCACCTCGGCTACCGTGGCGTAGCTGGAGTAGTTTTCCGTCCAACGCCCCTTGGCCGTGGCCAGGCTGGGGTGGGTGGGCTCGTTTTTCATGGTCCGGAAATGGCCTTCGCCGATGATGGAGGCCCCTTTGTTCCTGGCCACGCTGGCGGCGACGGCCTGGGTGTAGGATATCCTCCGCTCCGGTTCGGCGGTGACGAATATCTCCTTGTGGCGGGCGGTCAGGTCCCGCGCCTCGGCCCGGAGTTCCCCGGCGGCCGCGGCCAGGAGCTTCTTCATGGCCAGAGCCGCCGCTTTCTTCGCCGCGTTGCCGGTTACGTAGGTCAGCCCGCTGATCCAGGACCCGATATCCACGGGAGTGGTCTCCGTATCCGAGGCGTAGACCTGCACCTCCTCCAGCGGCAGACCCAGCTCTTCGGCCACGATCTGCGACAGGACCGTCTCGCAGCCCTGGCCGATGTCCAGGGCGCCGGTCATGAGGGCGGCGCTGCCGTCGTCGTTCAATTTGACGATGACGGTGGAGCTGTTGGGATAGATCAGGGAGCCGCCGAAATAGGCCGTGGTGCCGATACCGATGCCCCGCTTGACCGGAGCCTCTTTGTCCCGCCCCTCCCGGCCGGCGGCGTATTTACTGAGAAAATCCGTATGGCGGGCCGCCTGACCGATGCATTCCCGGAGCCCGAAGTTCTTGACCGAGTCTCCGTTGGGCAGCAGCTCTCCACTGCGGCGGGCGTTGCGCAGCCGGAACTCGATGGGATCGAGGCCCAGCTCCTCGGCGATCATGTCGAACTGGGACTCCACGGCAAAGCGCATCTTCGGGGCCCCGTGGCCCCGCTGGGGGGCCCGCACCAGGTTGTTGGTATAGACCGAATAGCCCTCGTATTTCATGCTCGGCACCCGGTAGGGGGCCATGGCAAAACCCCAGGCCAAAAAGATGATCACCACGCCGCTGCCGTGGTAGGCCCCGCTGTCGTTGATGGTCCGGATCTCCTGCCCCAGAATGGTCCCGTCCCGGGCTACAGCGGTCTTGAGCTCCACGATCAAGGGCTGTCCGTGGCGGGCGGCCTTGAAGACTTCCTCCCGGCTGTAGACGATCTTCACCGGCAGGCGGGACTTCATGGAAAGCAGGGCGCTGATGTATTCGTGGTGAAAGAGGTCGATCTTGCCCCCGAAGGCCCCGCCCACGTAAGTCTTCAGGACCCGCACGTTGGCGTAGGGAAGGCCCAGGGTCCTGGCCAGTTTGGCCCTCTTGAGGAAGACCCCCATGCTCGAGGTCCACACGTTCAGTTTTCCGTCGTGGTCGAAATGGGCCACCGTGGCCTGCGGTTCCAGATAGCCGTGGGTGCGCATCTGGCAGTAGTACTTGTCCTGGCGGATCAGGTAGGCCTCGGCCCAGGCCTTTTCCAGGTCCCCCCAGCCGGTCTCG
>JALOOY010000134.1 GCA_025454185.1 Thermodesulfobacteriota bacterium | reverse complement strand
CTTTTCGAAAGGAATACCCCAAAGTCCCCATGGGGGTTATTTCCCAGGTCGAACACCCCTACCGGATCGAGGAGGTTCAGGTCCTTCCTTGGAAAACTTATCTGGAGGAACTGCCGGCAATCCTTAAATGATTTTTTCCGTTAACGATGGCATCCCATCGAGACAAAGTGATATCGGTTCCCGCTTTCACCTACTAATCCTTTGCCATGATAGAATCGAGATCTAACGAATACGGATGGAACTGTGCAAAGAGGACAGGGCCATTTCTGAATCCTGCCCTCTTCTCTTAGAGGTTCAATAGATGTTTTCCGCTAAATCCTCACAATGGCTTCAGGACCAAAGGCAGATAAATTTGGAATTGGTGGAAATCGGTAACTACTCCGTAGGCCGTGGCCCCGCTGCCCCCCTTGAGGCTGATCCAGCCCACATTCTCCCCCCAGGCGTAACCGTCAAAGGCCCCGGTCCGCGGGTCGATGGTCACCCCGCCGTTGGTGGGGGCAAAGTTGATCCAGCCTACATTAGTGCCCCAAGCGTAGCCGGACAAACTACCGCGGGGATCCCGGTTGACACCGTAATTGGTAGCGCCGGTGTTGGCATAGGTATGGGGACTGCCGCCGTTGTGGGTCCCCAATCGAATCCAGCCGACGTTCTCGGCCCAGATATAGCCTTCCAGATGATCCCCATACACGGCGACACCTCCGCCAGCGCTGGGGTTGAAATTGATCCAGCCCGCGTTCGTGCTCCAGGCCCATTTGGCCGCAGAGTCAATACCGGCGGCTGAAGCTGTCAGGTACATACCCAGCAGGGCCAGGACAACGGCCGCGAACAATGCTCCGCGGCCTATCGGTTTCGGTGTTGTGTAGATCATCTAAAATCCTCCCTTCGCAGTACTGATCAGCTTACTTCTGTGAGAAGATCATGTCTTAAACTTAAAAAAATGTACGCCAAGCGGGCGGGGTCATATCCCCCTGCACCCCCATCAAGAATCAAATAAACCGAATCATCAAAGAACCTAATCATCTTTATTGTCCGCCACGGACGGGCCAAACGCGGTGCGAATTCGGCGTAACGTCGAAATACACGCTGCCATAGTCCAGGTCCACGTACCACGCGTGGCCCGTACTGGCCCCGGTCGTAGTGCCCGACCAGTAGTTAACCGAAATTACGCCTTCGAAAGGATTACCCTCCGTCCACTGTCCCAATCCGGACGTGTTGGGCAAGGCCGGACTAAAAAAACCATAATGAATCAGACTCTGCATTTCACGCAGATTCGGCAAACGCCATTGGCCGGCAGTAGAACCATCGGTTAAACCGCAGTATCCAGCTGCCAGGGTATTGGCTTCACTCAAAGCCTGATTCCAACTTCTACTACCAAAGCAGTTGGCTTTCCTCAGCCAGATCAGCCCGGTCAGCTTGTCGGTTACCGTCCCATTGGCGTTATCGGTAAACCGAGGGCTCGGCCAGGCCACGCCTCTTTGAAGGGCGCCGTCAGAACCGGCCGGCGCTGGATTGATGGGAACGGTCGAAGTCTGCCCGGTCCGGGGCACCGGAGCGCGCTCCCCTATCAGGTCATAGATCACATCCAACCTGTGCATCGTCCCCCCGGGCCCGGTCCAGGGCTCGCTGAACGCTGTCTTCTTGGGGACTTCCAGGCCATTGTTGAGGCGGTGATAGATCTGATCCAACGTGTACATCTGCGAACCGGCCTCTGTCGGCCCCGCGATCGGCTCCAGGATCCCCGCCCAGACGATGGCCCCCGAAAACAGCACTCCCAGGACCACACCCGCTAAGATTCCTGTCCACCTGTTCTGGCTATGCATGGTTCACCTCCCATGTGTTTTTCGTGCTTGGAGTTTCGAAATACCTTATTCCTTTCCCAACCTCTTTGCCCCGGCCTATCTGCCGCCAGATAATCCGCCCAAGGAGGGGTACCCCTGTATACCAACCCATGGAAAACGAATTGCTTGATTAGGTTGGCCTGGGGGGATTGAACTGAATTATACTCCGTTCTCGGAATAGGAAATAGGGGAATCTATTCCCGTGAGGGGAATGATTCGGGGTTGCCAAGTCACTGATTTTCGTTTGAACTCTTTCAGAATTGGCAAACCACCAAAGACAACATTTCAGGCAATCGGTAAGAATTTGCGTTAGGGGTCTTCTGTCTTTGGGCAAAGGACTCAAACAACATTTTCGGAAGTCCCTGTCCAATCATCATTATCCCGGGGGGAGAGGTGTGACAATTTGCCTTTTGCCGGTTAAAATAAAAAAGTCGGAATCACCGGGGTAAACATAAACCGGACACTCCAGCGCGAACTCACGGCGTCCTCGGGATGGATAACCGAATAATACCCCTCAATCCCTAAATGAACCGGGAGCATTCCCAGCGAGGTCATCCAGTTTACCCCCAATCCTACCGGCAGCGTTACCCTGTCTTTCCCGTCGGCTTTCCAATTGACAGTGATGTTCGGGCACATCCCGATTTTCACCGTGTCGGTGATATTCCGGTAAATGAAATACTGGATGTTGGTCAGGTTGGTGCTCTGGCGATCACTATCACCTGCATAGGACCACCAGTGTTGGGGGAAGAGGCCGAGGGCCCAGTCCTTCCCCAAGTAGGCGGCAACCCCCGCCGGTCCCGCCTGGAACTTGCCCTGGCCCAGGACGTCTTCGCTGGCCGTCGGGAAGATCAGGGTCGGTCCCAGGCCCCAGACAAATATTCCATCTTTGAATTTGCATGGCTTTTTCGGTGAAAAAAGCCCGATGTAGGTAATGTCTCCGAAACCCGTCGTGCGGCCAAAAGGGTCGCGGATGGTCGAAAAAAGCTCCGGATTCTGGACAATTTCGTTGGGGCTCATCCCTATCAGTTGGCCCACCGATTTTTTCAACGGCACACTTACCCCCTGAAAAATGGGCCGGTTGATGAGATTCCAGGAGTCGCCAAGCGATAAGGGAAAAGTCGGGATCAGTCTGTAAACATAGGCATCCTTGGCCCCCTCAACGGCGGTCCCCTTCAGTTGAATCCAGTCAAACTCGTTTTCGACAAACACCAGATTGCCTACAGGATTATCCATCAGCTTGGAAAGCTGTGCCGCCGAAGGTTCACAGCCGGCCCGCACGACCTCCTTGAGGTCCACATCCAGCCTGCTGGTCAGTTCCGCACATTTGCCGGAGACCGTTGGCCGGTCCGGCCCCTCGTTTTTTTCCGATCCCAGGGATGGCGCTTCTGCCAGGGCCAGGCCGGTAGCCGCCCAGAGGATGACCAGCAGCAGGAAAGCCGATAATATGGAACGTATCGACCTGCCACCCCCTGGTTTTGCCGGAATGACACCGGTAATCGAAACCACACCGAAATGGATTTCCATAAGTCTCTCCCTGAAATGCCAAAATGCTATTTCGAATGACTGCCGTGGCTATCCTTCAGCACCCGCCGCAGAATCTTCCCGGAAGGGCTGTGCGGGATGGCCTCGATAAACACCACCCGGGCCAGGCGCTTGTACTTGGCCAGCCCTTTGGCGGCGTATTCGATGAGGGATTCCGCGGAGGCGGTCGCCCCGGGTCGCAGCACCACGTAGGCCACGGGGACTTCACCGAAATCGGGATGGGCCTCGCCTATGACGGCGGCGTCCTGCACGTCGGGATGGGCGACGAGGATGTGCTCGATTTCCGCCGGGGCCACCTGGAAGCCCTTGCATTTGATCAGCTCCTTGAGGCGGTCAACGATGAAAACGTAGCCCTCCTCGTCTTTGTAGCCCAGGTCCCCGGTGTGCAGCCAGCCGTCCGTCAGGGTGCGGGCCGTGGCCTCCGGGTCCTGAAAATAGCCTTTCATGATCTGAGGCCCGCGCAGCCAGAGTTCCCCCACCTCCCGGGGCGGCAGCTCCGCTCCGGTCCCGGGGTTGACGATTTTGTCCTCGGTATTGGCCAGCGGCAACCCGATGGAGCCCACCTTAATGGCCCGCAGGGGATTGCAGTGGGTGGTGGGGGAGGACTCGGTCAAGCCGTAGCCCTGCATGACCGGCACCCCGGTAAGCTTCGTGAATCTTTCCTGGATTTCGGGCGCCAGGGGCGCCCCGCCGGTGTTGACGTAACGCAGCCGGCTCCAGTCCATGACCGGCACCTGCGGGTCCAGACAGAATTCCTGGAGGATCAGGGGGACGGTGAAGAACAGCGTGGGGCGATAGGTTTTGAAGAGACCCAGAAACTCATCGAGGGGTCGAAAGCGGCTGGCCAGGACCTGGGTGGCCCCGGCCATAATCGACGCGCCCATGAGCACGGTCATGCCGTAGATGTGAAAGAAAGGAAGCTGGTTGATGAAAAGATCGCTGCCCGAAACCTCGTGGGCCTGGACTACCTGGAAGAGGTTGCTCAGCAGATTGGCGTGGGTCAGCATGACCCCTTTCGGCAGGCCGGTCGTGCCGCTCGAGAAAGGCAGAACAGCCAGGGTCTCCTTGGGATCGATCCCGAGGGAGCGATCCGTTCCGGGGGGGCCAGCCAGCAGGGAGGAAAAAGGAACGGCCCCCGGTCCGCCTGTCCCTTCACCGGCGGCGGCCAGAAAACCCAGTCCGGCCAACTCCGGCAGGACCTCCGGGTTGCTTTCCAGCAGGGCGGCCTGGGCGATCAGTCCCCTGGCGGCGGTGGTCTTCAATTGGTGCGTCACCTCCCGGCTGCCGTAATGGGTACTGATCGGCACCACTACAGCTCCGGCCTTCAAGATCCCGTAAAAGGAGAGGACGTATTCCAGGCTGTTTTTGAGCCAGAGACCGACCCGATCCCCCGGCTGCACCCCCAAACCGGCCAGCGAGGCGGCCAGGATCGAAGACAGCTCCTCCAGCCGGCGATAAGTATATTCCTGCCCGCCGGTCTCCGGCGTAAGGACCGCGGTCTTTTCGGGCCAGACCTCGGCCGCCCGCCGCAGGGGCAAGGTGAGGGATTCTGAGGGGATGTGGATTGAGGGTCGTTTCAAAAGGGGTCTCCTTCTACTTCTTGAATTCCAATGGTGATCGTCATGCAAAAAGTCTGCAAAGCAGTCATTGCGAGGAGTGAAGCGACGAAGCAATCCCCATCCCGGCTGGGAACTCCCCCGAAAGCTTGACTGGGGGATTGCTTCGCTTCGCTCGCAATGACGACAGTTGGTTAACTCGCGGAGCGACGGAGTCTTTTGCTTTTTCGGACGCCTTCCCCGAAAAAGCAAAAAATTTCCCTCCCGTGTCTTCCGTGTCCTTCCGTGCCTCCCGTGTCAAAATCCCCGGGCCGTTTCCTGTCTATGGTTTTTCTTTGCGCCCTTGGCGCCTTTGCGGTGCGTCCCTATTTCCTGCGGATCGCCTTCCCGAACAGCCCCTTCGGGGTCCAGACGATGACTACCGCCAGCAGTAACCCGAAGAAAAGTTTATGCCCCGTTTCAAAAAACCGTTTAAACACGAATTCATCCAGCCCGGTAATCAGCAAAGCTCCGATGCTGGGTCCGATCAGGGTGCTCATGCCCCCGAACAGGGAGGCCACTATGGGCATGACCGACCAGGAACCGTCGAAGGCTGAATCCGGATTCAGAAAATGCACGTAGTGGGCGTAGAAGGCCCCCATGAGGGAAGTACAGAAAGCGGACACCAGCAGGGTCAGGAGCTTGGTCCGGAAGACCGGCACCCCGATGCCGGCTGCGGTTTCTTCGTCTCCGTGCACGGCGGACATGGCCAGGCCGGTGTTGGAGTGGCGCATATAATAAATCAGCAGGTACACCGCCAGCATGATCAGGGCTGCCAGGTAATAGTTGGTCGTCCGGGAAAT
>JALOOY010000133.1 GCA_025454185.1 Thermodesulfobacteriota bacterium | reverse complement strand
CTGGCCGTGGTTCAAGACGCCCCCTTCGGTCTGGAAGATACGCTCTACACCACCCGGGACAGCCGGGCCGAGATCCGGCTGCCGAACCGGACCCTGATCCGCCTGCAGGAACGGACGCAAATCCAGTTGCTGGTCCTGGAAGAGGATTTCACGGAAATCGATCTCTATTCCGGGACCGCCCGCTTTTACTATCAGGGGCCCGGAACGATAAAGGTCTATACCCCCTTCGGCCTGGTCCAGGCCTCTTCCGGCGCCGTTTTCGATGTCCACGCCCGGGAAAAGGTTACGGAAGTCCTGGCCCTGGGGGGGGCCCCGGAATTCCGACCGGCCGGAGCCGGGAGCGGGTACCGGGTTTCAGCCGGCGGACCTTCGCTGGTGGCCGACGGGAAACAGGTTTACAGGGGGGCGGCCGGGATCGATCCTTCCTGGCAGTCCTGGAACGCCGCCCGGGATCAGGCCGCAGCCCGCTACCGGGACTATGCCGGGGCCTCCGCCCGCTACCTTCCCCCCGATCTGGAGTACCAGGCCCCGGTCCTGGACGAGAACGGTCAATGGGAGCAGGTCCCCTACCAGGGAGAGGTCTATTATTTCTGGCGCCCCCTGCGGGTGGTTCACGGCTGGGCCCCCTTTACTGTCGGACGCTGGACCGTCTGGTACGACGATCCCTGCTGGATCCCGGCCGAACCCTTCGGGTACGTGACCCACCATTACGGCAACTGGTTCTTCATTCGCGGCTCCTGGTACTGGGCCCCGCCGGTTGGGCTGCGGCAGCGTCCTCAGCCGGTCCCCCTTTTCCCCATCCCTTGGGCCTGGTACCCCGGACGGGTGGCCTGGATCCATCACGGCGCCGCCATCGGCTGGATCCCTCTGGCCCCCCATGAACCTTACTACTGCCGCCGCCACTGGGGTCCCCGGGCGGTGGTCGTGAAGGACCCGCGGGCTGTACCCATCCACATAAACCGCTACCTCCATGCGCACCACGCGGTGGCTGTCCACCGGGACAATTTCTTCGCCGTGCCCAATTACCACCCGTTCCGTCTTGCACCCCTGAAACGGGAGACCGTCATCAGGGACTTCCAGCCGCTGCCGGTTCTCGATCGGCCCTTTCTAAACGGGGCCGACCCCCTGCGGCGGAAACACCATTTCACCGCCGCTGTACTACGGGAAAAGCCCCGGCCAGCTTCCGTGGATCGCATCCGGCTCAATCAAGCGAGGTTCCAGGAGCTGGAGCGGACCAAACGGGCAGCGGAAGTTGCCCCGGGCGGCCGGCCCCCCGCGCTGCTTCGGCCCGAACCCCGACCCGAGGCCTGGCCCCCGGTAATGGACGCCCCGGGAACAATCCGGAAAAAGGATCTGCCGGACCGATTACGGACACCCCCACGGGCTGTCCCCACGGTTGAGCAAGGTCCGGCCCCCGAGTTCATACCCCGCTCCGGGCCCGTGAACAAACTTGAGTCCCCACGGGTTGTCCCCCCCGTTCGGGTGAAAGAAAAGGAGATCAAACAGGACGGCCCCGAAACCATTCGGACGGCCCCGACCCTACCCCGGACCTTTGAGGGCCGGGAGCGCTTAGACCCCGGCATCTGGGGGCGGGAAATCCCGGAAAAGAAAAAAGAAACTCCCCTTCTCCGGAAACGCGCCATCGAGGAAAGCCGCCCCGCCCCAAAAAAGCAATCGGTCAGGGAACGGATCGAGCCCCTGGAGCGGGATAGAGAGACGGGGTCGGGGACGAAGTCCTCCAGGGAGGACTCATTTAGGGGAAAAGAAAGATCGAAGGAAAACGGACGGGGCACCAAGGAACATTGACCGGACGGAGATCAGGGAGGGATTTACCGGGAGTTCGACCTCCCTGGATCAAAAGCGGAACAGGGCCGCCCCCCAGGTGAACCCGGCGCCGAAGGAGGCGCTGAGCACGACCTGCCCCCGTTTGATCTGCCCCGAGCGGACCGCCTCGTCCAGGGCCGTGGGGATGGTGGCGGCCGAAGTATTGCCGTATTTTTGAACGGTCTGGATGACCTTTTCCAGCGGTATGTCCATCTGTTTGGCCACGGACTCCATGATCCGGATATTGGCCTGGTGGGGGATGAACCAGTCGACCTGATCTTTGGTCATGCCGGCACTGATCAAGGCCTTTTGAGCCGCCTCGGTCATGGAGCGCACGGCATGCTTGAACACCTCGTTGCCTTTCATCTTCACGTAGTGCAGCCGCTGGTCGATCATTTCATGGCTGATGGGGTTCATGGATCCGCCGCCGGGAACGTGCAGCAGCTTCCACAGATCACCGTCGGAATAGATCTCGGTCGACAACAGCTCCCCGTCCTTGTCCCGGGCCGCCAGGCCCAGGACGACCGCCCCGGCCCCGTCGCCGAACAGCACGCAGGTGTTGCGGTCCTGAAAGTCGGTCCGGTGGGAAATGATCTCGCCGCCGATCACCAGGGCATAGCGGTGGGAGCCGTCCTGCATGAATTTCCGGGCTACGGCCAACCCGTAAATGAAACCCGGACAGGCGGCGTTGACATCGAAGGCCACGGCCTTCTTGGCCCCCAGTTTATGTTGAATCATGCAACCCGCCGAAGGGGAGGCCATGTCGGCCGTGGAAGTCCCCACGATGATCAGGTCCAGATCGAGTGGGGTGAGGCCGGCCATTTCCAAGGCCTTTTTCGAAGCCGGTGTGGCCATGTCGGACAAAGCCTGTCCGGGCAGGACCATTCTTCGCTCCCGGATCCCGGTCCGGGATACGATCCATTCTTCGCTGGTATCGACCAAGGTTTCGAAATACGAGTTGGGTACGACCCGTTCGGGTATATAACAGCCGGTGCCCTTGATGCAGATTTTTTTCAATGACGGCTACCTCATTTTATAAGCGTTTGCGGAATACTCCCGGATGATAATTACCTATAACCCGGTTATCGGTTCAGGTTCAGACGGTTCGCTGGGAAGGAGGAAAGGCCAAACTCCCGGAAGGGTTTCCTGGCTCTCATTTAGTCATGGAATGCAAAACCTTATCTTATCAACGTTAACAATATATCGGCATTAAATCAAATATTTTTTAATTTCCCAGCCTATAATTTTCCTCCTGCGCCTGATCCATCGCCTTGACATCCGCCTTCCTGTTGGATCAAAATACCCCATCATGCCGACCGATTTAATAGCATCCTCCGCCAAGAAAGCCTCCCTGGGGGTCCTGGAAACAGCCGCAAGCGTGGCTGCCGCCAGCAGGGAGGTCCGCATCGACCGCCGGGTCCTGGACGGTTTTTCCCGCGAACTGGCCCGGGTGCCCCGTGCCAAGCCGGCTTGGGACCCTCGGTATCATTATTACGACGGCACTCGGAAAACGGTCATGTACTTCCTGGTCCTCGACAGCCTGAATTTCTGCTTCTGGCCGGCCCAAGGCACCGACCGCTGGGAGATGGATTACCGGGGAGAACGCCTATCCGGCTATTTCGGCCTGGCCGCCGCCCTCAAGCGGGCCGCGGAAGAGGGCCCGCCGATCCTGGAACCGGCCTTTCTGGCTTCCCTGACCAGGTCCGACCTGAAGGCCATTCTGGGAGGGCAGGGTTTGCTGCAGTTGGCGGCGGAACGGCTGGACATCCTCCGGGAAACCGGCCGGGTCCTGCTGGAGGACTTCGGCGGCGATGCCGGCCGTCTCCTCAAGGCCGCCGCCGGGTCAGCGGTGGGCCTGGTCCGGCAGGTAACCGCGGCTTTCCCCTCCTTCCGCGATACGGCCGAATACGACGGCCAACAGGTCTACTTCTACAAGCGGGCCCAGATTCTGGCCGCCGACCTCTACGGGGCCTTCGGCGGCCGCTCCTGGGGGGCCTTCCGGGACCTGGACCGGCTGACCGCCTTTGCCGATTACAAACTGCCCCAGGTACTCCGCCACCTCGGCATTTTCGAATATAGCGAACGGCTGGCCCGAAAAGTGGACCGCTTGGAGCTTCTGGAACCGGGCGGCCCGGAAGAGGTGGAGATCCGGGCCAACACCATCCGGGCCGTGGAAATGATCCGCCAGGAGCTGGCCGCCTCCGGGCAGGCGGTCCGGGCCTTCGAGATCGACTGGCTCCTCTGGAATCTGGGGCAGGATGACGCCTTCCGGCGGAAGCCCTATCACCGGACCCGGACGATATATTACTGAAATGGGTCCAGCTCGATTTCTTATCACCTCCCGTGACGGCCTGGCAAGAACCGGCTTGCTGTCCACCCCCCACGGAGTCATCGAAACGCCGGCCTTCGTCCCGGTGGCTACCCGGGCCGCGGTGCAGGTCCTCTCGGCCGCCGACCTGCAACGGGCCGGCTTCCAGGTCCTGATCACCAACGCCTATCACCTTCATCTCCAACCCGGGGAGGAAGTCATCCGCTCCCTGGGCGGACTCCATAAATTTATGGGTTGGTCCGGCCCGCTCATGATCGATTCGGGCGGTTTCCAGATTTTCAGCCTGGGATCGGGAAGAATGCAGGGAGTCGGCAAGGTGGGGAAAGGTAATCGCGGGGATGGGGACCGGCCGCTGTCGAACTCAGGCAGCAAAAGTTCCCTGGTCCGACTGGACGAAGACGGCGCGGAGTTCGTCTCCTACCTGGACGGCACCCGCCACCGATTTACTCCGGAGTCGGTGGCGGAAAGCGCCCTGGCCCTGGGGGCCGACCTGATCATGGCCCTGGACGAGTGCACGTCGCCCCTGGACTCTTATGAACAGACCCGCGCGGCCCTGGAAAGGACTCACCGCTGGGCCTTACGCTCGCTGGAAGCCTTCCGGCCCCGGGCCCCGAAAGGGCCGGCCCTGTTTGGCATCGTCCAGGGCGGGGACTACGAGGACTTGCGCCGGGAGAGCGCCCGGTTCATCGGCGGACTGGATTTCGAGGGGGTGGCCGTCGGCGGGGCTTTGGGCACATCCAAGGCCCATATCCGCCAGGTCCTGGAGTGGACCGTTCCCGGTCTACCGGAAGGCAAGCCCCGGCATCTGCTCGGCATCGGCTGGGTGGAGGATGTGTTGACGGCCGTCCGGCTGGGCCTCGATTTAATGGACTGTGTGGCCCCCACCCGCCTGGCCCGGACCGGCACCTTCCTGCACAAAAAGGAAAAGCGCTTCCGCCTGCGGATACGCAATCGAGAATTCCGGCTCGATCCCCGACCCGTCGAGGACGACTGCCCCTGCCCGACCTGCCGAACCTGCTCCCGGGCTTATCTGCGTCACCTTTTTATGGCCGGGGAGCCCCTGGGCTTTCACCTGGCCTCGGTTCACAACCTGTTTTTCATGGAGGCCCTGATGGCCTCTTTGCGGGAGGCGATCCGGGAAAAACGGTTAGGACTCTGGATCGAGGATTTTTTAACCAAAAAATGACCGAAACCTCTACCCCGCCCTCAACCTCCCTTCCCCTCCAGAAATTCTCTTATAGCCGGTTTCAGGTAAAGGTCGTCCAAGGGAAACCGTTTCAGGCTATCCGCCAGAATGCGGACCTTCACCTCCAACGGTGCTTGGGTATGAATAATCACCATCGGCCGTCCCTTGACCCGGCAAAGTCCGCCCGCGCCGGACGCTTCCTCCCCGGAAAGCGTCTCATAGCGGACCGGAATTCCCAGCCGCTGCGCCAACGCCTCCAGTTGATCCAGGAGATATTCGTCCTTCAAGTCCACGAAGCATGAAAATGGTAACAGAACAATATATTACCTCAATTCGATGTTCGATGTTGGACGTTCGATGTTCGATGTTCGGTCTTTATTTTCGTATTAAATTATTTATTTGGCTTCTTCGCCGAACGCCGAACTCTTTCTTTTTTACGCTTTCAC
>JALOOY010000132.1 GCA_025454185.1 Thermodesulfobacteriota bacterium | reverse complement strand
GATCGCCCTCGGCGTTGATCACCTGGCCTTTGGCGTCGGTGTGCACGATGATCCCGCAGCCGACCGAGCAGAAACAGCAGACCGTCAAATTCTCCTTGGCCCCCTTGATCTGCAATTCCTGGGCATAGGTTTCCACGGGGGAAAGATCAAAGCCCAACTGGGACAAAGCCAGACCGGCAGCCCCGGCACCGCTGATTTTGAAAAAATCCCTTCTGGTCACTCCCATAATATACAGTCACCATCCTTTCTGAATGCTTGGGTGAACGTTAAAATTACCTGTGGTCCTGCTGAGGAACCGAATTCGGTATAGGAGCCATCACCTCCTGTCCAGAGTAAGGTTTTCCCCTTCCATGTGGTTGGCAGATATGTTGAAAATGATTAAGGTGATACGGGAATAAAATACCTTATACGTAAGAAATCGGGGGATTGCAATAAAATTCGCATGAAAAATTAGTTACTTATGTCATTTATGGCATATAGCTGAAGCCACTTCTCATGTCCCGCCCGAGACGGAATAAAAAAGGCCATTTTTTTTATGAAGAGGGTGGAGTACAGGCGATGGCTTACTTAGATTTTTGCGGCCATCGTTTTTCGAGAATTTGTCTCTAACGATGGCCGCAAAAATCTAAGGCAGGTGCCGGGCCAGGTAGACGATGCGCCGGAGGGCGGAGAGATTGACCCCGAGGGCCACCAGGGCCAGCAGGCCTAAAACCAGGTAAGGCCCGGACGCCCCGGCCAGGGCCGCCTGGACCCGGGTGAGCAATTCGATCAGCAGGGAGCCCAGGCCCAGGGCCAGGATCCGTTCTCCCCGGCCGAAGAAGCCCACGGAGGTGGACAGCCCCAACCCTTCCCCCCTGGCCCGGGCATAACTGACCATAAAGGACCCGAGCAGCATGAACAACAGCAGCAGGGTTGCCGGGACCAGGAGCCGGGGCTGGCGGGTCCAGAAGAAAATCCAGAGTCCCAGGTGGATCAGGAAGTCGCTGTAGCGGTCGAACACGGAGTCCAGGAAGGCCCCGCTGCCGGTCTGACAACCCGTGCGGCGGGCCAGACTGCCGTCGAAGGTATCCAGGATCCCGGCGGCCAACACGGCCAGTCCCCCCAGTCCGAGCGAATGGGCATAGGCCCCCGGGATCAGCAGGCTGACCCCTAAGGCCAGGAAGGTCAGATGGTTGGGCTGTAGGGCCAGGCGCCGGCACAGGGGGACCGGGCCGGCTTCCACCCATTGGAGATAGCGCCGGCCCCACCGGCTTTCCCGCAGCATGCCGTTCTTTCCTGATCCCGTGCTTTGCCGGTCGTTAAACGACAGGCCGGGGGTCCCGGCCACGATCGGTCAGATAGGCTTCCAGGAGTCGACGGGCCTCGTCTTCCGCCATCTGCCGCGGCGGGTGCTTCATGAGATAGGCCGAGGCCGGGAGCAATACACCGGCCTCCCCCCGATTACGGGCCACCTGGCAGAAGCGGATGGCGTCAATGACCACCCCGGCGCTGTTGGGGGAATCCTGGACCGAGAGGCGGGCTTCCAGTTCCAGAGGGACCCCGCAAAAGTTGACGGCTTCGATCCGCAGGAAGCAGACCTTGTTGTCCCCCTGCCAGGGGACGTAGTCCGAAGGGCCGATATGGATGTCCTCATCCGCCAGGGGGGTGCTCAGTTGGGATTGGACGGCGGCGGTTTTGGAAATCTTCTTATTGATCAGACGGTTTCGCTCCAGCATGTTCAGGAAGTCCGTATTACCGCCCGTATTGAGCTGGTAAGTCCGTTGGATTTTGGCCCCCCGCTCTTCAAAGAGACGGGCCAGGACCCGGTGGATGATCGTGGCCCCCACCTGGGATTTGATGTCGTCACCGATCAGAGGGATCCCTTTTTCCTCAAATTGCCGGGCCCAGGCCGGGTCCGAGGCAATGAATTCCGGCATGCAGTTGATCAGACTGACCCCCGCCCGGAGGCAGCAGCCGGCATAATAACGGGTGGCCTCCCCGGACCCCACGGGCAGATAGTTGACCATGATGTCGGCCCGGGTTTCTTTCAATACCCCGTCTACCGCCACCGGCTCCTCGTCGGCGACCACAAAGGTGCGTTCCGGGGGAAATTCCCGCATGTGGGGGGCCACCCCATCCAGTACCGGCCCCATTTGGACCAGGACCCCATAGTCCGGCAGGTTCGGCCAGATGGGCCGGATGCAGTTGGGCGGGGCCAGGACGGCCTCCTGGAGGGGACGTCCGACTTTGCGGCGATCTACGTCAAAGGCGGCCACAATATCCAGGTCCTCCGGGAGGTATCCGCCCAGTTCTCGATGCATCAGACCCAGATCTTCGGCAGGGTGATGGCGGTAGTACTCGATGCCCTGGATCAACGCGCTGGCGCAGTTGCCCACGCCGGTAACGGCAACCCGTATTTTCCTTTTCCCCATGCAGTGACCTCCCGTCCCCCCAAGACCCTCCCGTCGTCCCGCCCATTTACCATCCGGAGCGCCGTAGAGGATGGAGCCGATTATAGCCCCCTGGAAATAAAAAGCAACCAAAAAGGAAGCCCACCTGATTAATAACCCATTAATAAGATAGAAGAAAGACCTTTTGGACTTTTTACCGGCCCCGACTTGTGCTACAGTAGCAGAGTATTGAACGACCGCAAGGATCCGGGCCGGTCCGCAAGAGCGCCCCGGCGGAGGGTGCAGCAAGTGGTACAGCGCATTTTTGCCATCGGCGACATTCATGGATGTCTGGATAAATTGGTTCTCCTGATGCGGCTGATCGAGGTCGATCCGGAAAGGGATTCCTTGGTTTTCATCGGCGACTATATCGACCGGGGCGACCATTCCAAGGAAGTGGTGGATTACCTGGTGGATGTCAAACGCCGGTTTCCGCAGACGTTTTTTTTGCTGGGTAACCACGAGCAGATGCTGCTGGAGTACCTGGATAGAAAAAATGAAGAGGCTTTTCTGTATAACGGCGGCGATAAAACCCTGCGCAGTTACTGGGGGGGAGAGGCCCGGCCGGAATCCTCCGCGAACCCGCACCCCTGGCTGCCGGCCGACCATCGTGATTTTTACCGCTCCCTGCTGCCCTATTACCAGTTCGATGAATATATTTTCGTCCACGCCGGTCTGCGTAACGGGATCCCGCTGGATCAGCAGGACCTCAACGACCTGATCTGGATTCGGGAGGAATTCTTCTACTCGGCCTACGACTTCGGCAGGACCATTGTCTTCGGCCATACCCCTTTTCCCCAGCCGTTCATTCATAACCGGCGGATCGGCATAGATACGGGGGCGGTGTACGGCAACCGCCTGACCGCCCTCGAACTGCCGGCCATGCGTTTTTACGCGGCCTGAGCCCAAGGGCCGGTATCCGTCATTTTCTGTTGACCCGGTTTGTTTTTTTTGTTAATAACATAAAGATAATTCTGGAAAAGTCGTTTAGAGTGTTGCCAATTTTTTTTGCGTAGACCCCACTTCAAGGAGGGAGCGATGAAAGTAAAGCACTGGATGACCAGGGATCCGATCACGGTAACACCGGACACATTGGCCGTGGAGGCCCAGAAACTGATGAAAGAAAACAAAATCCGTCGTTTGCCCGTGGTGGAAAAGGGCAAGCTGGTCGGCATCGTTACTTTCCGTAACCTGATCGAGGCAGCCCCTTCCTCGGCCACGTCGCTGAGCATACACGAACTGAACTATCTGATCATGAAAATAAAGGTCAAGGACCTGATGAAAAAAACCGTTTTCACCGTTTCCCCGGAAGATACGGTGATTGAGGCCATTGCCCTGGGGGTGGAAAAGGGCATCGGGGGGTTCCCGGTGGTCGATGCCGAGGGCCGGCTGGTCGGCATCGTCACGGAGACCCAGATTGCCCGGGCCATGATCCAGCTCTTCGGAACGGACGTAAAGAACGAGATCATCTCCCTGGAAAACGTGGACCTGCAGCCGGGCACCTTCGGCCGCATCGTTTCCCAGGTGGAAGCCCAGGGCGGCACCATCATCAGCATGTTCTCCATGCCCCGCCGGACCACCGACCTGTTACGGGTCTATATCCGTATGACGCCGGGGAAAAAGGAAGAAGTGGTCCAGGCCCTGCAGCAGGCCGGCTACGAGATCGCCGACTGAGGGCGAAGGCCCAGGGTTGGCTTCACCCGGATGCCCTGCGGACCAGGGCATTCTTTTTTAGAAAGAGGTTCTATGGCGGGAATGAACAAAGCAGTCGCCTGGGGGTTGCTCCTGGCGGCCCTGATCGCTGTGACCGGAGCGGCGGGGGCCGAGGTATCCAACCGTATTGTGGCCGTCGTCAACAATGAAATCATCACCTGGTTGGAGTTGGAGAAGACCCTGAAGACCATGGTGCCCCCGGGTGTGGACGTGGGCAACCCGGAGATCCAGAAACAGGTCCTTTTTCAATTGATCGACCAGAAACTGCTCGAGATTCAAATCAAAAAACAGGGGCTGCAGGTCGGCAAGGAGGAAGTGGACGCGGCCCTGAACCGCATCCGGCGGGACCAGGGATTGGGCCGCGACGAGGATTTCGCCGCGGCCCTGGACAAACAGGGCCTGACCGAGCAAGAACTGCGCCTCAAGCTGCAGGAGCAGATTTTGCGTTTCCGGCTGGTCAGTCGGGAGGTGGGGAGCAAGATCATTTTTTCGGAAGCGCGGATCCGTGAATATTATCAGAAAAATCCCCAAAAGTTCGGGGGCGCCGAACGGGTCCATCTGGCCCAGATCGTGTTGACGGCCCCCGAGGCCGCCGGACGGGAGGCCGTCCAGGCCCGGATCGAGGCGCTCAAGGCCCGGCTGGACCAGGGCGAGAATTTCGGGCAACTGGCGCAGCATACGGCCCAGGAACCCGGGGGGGCCCAAAGCGGCGAATTGGGTGTATTTGAAATCGAGGAGATCGATCCGGCCCTGCGGGAGACGGTGGCGGCCCTGCAGCCGGGCCAGGTCAGCCGGCCCCAGCCTTTCGAGCAGGGCTGGCGCATCGTAAAACTTCTGGAACGGGAAAAAACCGAAAAGATGACCCTGGAGCAAGCCCGGGATAAAATCCAGGAACAAATCTATCAGGAGGAAATGGAGGCCCGCTACCAGCAATGGCTTCAGAAGCTCCGGGAGCGTTCCTCCATTCAACTCCTGCTCTGAAAAATGGATAACGAGCCCCCCGTCATCCCCATCAGCGCCGCCTCCCGGCACCTGGACCGGCCGGTCACCTTCCGGGGCTGGGTCCGGCGCAAACGCTCCAGCGGCAAAGTCCGCTTTCTGGTCCTGCGGGACGGGAGCGGGATCGTCCAGGGCATTCTGGACACCGGCCAGGTCGCCCCCGAGACCGTCCAGGCCTTCGACCAATTGACCGTAGAGACATCCCTCCAAATCACCGGGGTCCTGCGGGCCGATGCCCGGGCCCCGGGAGGGGTGGAAATGGCGATCCATTCCCTGCGGGTCTTTCAGGTGGCGGCGGATTTCCCCATTACCCCCAAGGAGCACGGGACCGCCTTTCTCATGGCCCATCGCCATCTCTGGCTGCGCTCTTCACGCCAGCAGGCCATCCAGCGGGTGCGCCATGAGCTGTTCCGGGAGATCCGAAATTTTCTCAATACCCGGGACTTCCTGGAATTTTCGGCCCCCATCCTCACCGCCAACGCCTGCGAGGGCACCAGCACCCTGTTCGAAACCCGCTATTTCGACCAGGGCTCGGCCTACCTGACCCAGAGCGGGCAACTGTACATGGAAGCCGGGGCCATGGCCTGCGGCAAGGTCTATTGCTTCGGCCCGACCTTTCGTGCCGAAAAATCCAAGACCCGCCGACACCTGACCGAATTCTGGATGGTGGA
>JALOOY010000131.1 GCA_025454185.1 Thermodesulfobacteriota bacterium | reverse complement strand
AGCTCTTCCCAAAAAGTTCTTTTTAATAGCCAAAAAAAATGTAGATTTTTTTGGCTAAGCATGTCCAATGGCGTCGGTCAGCAAGGAAAGATCGACCCCCAGGGAACGGGCCGCCTTTTCCCAACGCTGCTCCGGGGGAGTCTGGAAAAGGATGCTTTCCTCCAACGGGCAGGTCAACCAGGCGTTGGCCATGATCTCGGACTCCAATTGCCCCGGTCCCCAGCCGGCGCAGCCCAGGGTAATCATGAAAAAATCGGGTCCGGCCCCACGGGCCAGGGCCTCCAGGATGTCCTTGGAGTTGCTCAGCGCCAACGAGGCGGTTACCGGATGGCTGCCTTCCCAGCGAAAGGGAGGACCGTGGAGCACGAAAATCTGCCCCTGGTGCACCGGCCCGCCCGCATGGATCGGTAACTGCTCTTGTTCCGGCAGACTGTCCAGGCCCAACTCCCGGAACACGGCCCCGCCGGTCAGTTCCGGGTAAATCCGGTTGATTACCAGCCCAAGGGCGCCCTCCACGGTATGCTCGCAGAGGCAGGTGACGGTCTGATGGAAATTGGGGTCCATCAAGCTGGGCATAGCGATCAGGAAATGTCCTTTGAGTGAATGAGGATCGTTTTTCAAGGCCATGGAAAATTCCTCCCGGGCCGAACCCGGTGGCAGTTGATCTTGTGTCGTGAAAATATGTTAAGGAAACAGCCCAGGTGAGTCAAGCGGAAACCCGAAGGCCGGCCATCCCGGTGTTCATTCGATGTTGGACGCTGGATGTTCGATGTTGGACATTCGTTTTTTTGTATTAAAGCCTTACGATTTCGAGCCCCCCCCAAACCCCCAGTTGTTCACCCACCACGATCAGCAGCCCTTCCACCCCGCTGATGGCCCGGCCCCGCTCCAGGGCCTCGGGAATGTCTTTTCCAATGCGGACCCCGTTGCCGACTGCCGTGGCCGCGGCATCGGCCAGCGCGGTGGAGGCCGCCAGCACGGTAACCGCATCGGCCCGGCCGAAACTCAAGGAATGGCCCACGGTCCCGGATGAGGTGCACAGGCCTACCCCTTCCGGACAGGGGGGCAGGGCCACCCCGATGCGGCCGCTCAAGGACGATCTCCCGGCATAGAGCCCCACGGTCAGTGGTTCCCGGCAGGCCAGAAACAGGTCCCCGCCGTTTTCGATGATGATTTCCGGGGACCAGGTCTGCAGGGCCCGGCCTACGCCTTCGGCGATGGCCCCGGCCACAGCGGCCATGGGCCCCACGCCCGCCTGCCTGCCGGCCTGCAGCATCTCCCGGATCAGGGCCGGGGCCAGCGGATCGGGCCCCAGCGGGACCAGAGCATCCCGGAACTCCGGGTGTTGCCGGATATAGGTCTCTACGGGGTACCGCATTTGGTAGAGGATCTCGTAGGCTTCGCGGGACAAATCCTTTCGGGACCGAATCCAGAGGTCGCTTTCTTTGACCTGGACGGTAAAGGACGCCCACTCCGCCGCCGCGGTCCGGGTGCGGTAAAAACGTTTTTCGTGGGGGATCATAAACAGATGCCTATATCAACAAATCTTGGAATTAAAGGCTCTTTTTGGAGTATTTTGGAGTAATGGAGTATTGGAGTGCTGGAGTAATGGGCTTATCACAATACTCCAATACTCCACCACTCCAATACTCCCGTTCAATAACCCCGGCCTTCGCCTGCCCGTCTCTATTGAAACTGCACTTCCATAATGGGAGCCCCGAACAATTCTTGCAGTTCCCGCCGCAGCCGGGAGGAAGGCTTGATCCGGAAGGATTCGGACAGATTGATGTATACCTGGGACTGGTTGGGACAGGCCATGACGATCTGGACCGGACAGGCGCCGGGATGGCCCTTGAGCAGTTCGGCGAGTTCCCGGAGACGGGCGGGGCTCAAGCCGGCCGCTGCCAGCCGCAGCGTGGCCTTCACGGCCAGGGCCTCTTCGGCCTCCACCAGGGTAGACACCTCGTTGGCAATGACCTTGGCGCCCTTTTCATCCTTGCTGACGGTTCCTGTAATCCAGAGCGGGGCCTCCCCCTTAAGCAGCGGAGCGCATTTGCGGAAGATATCGGCAAAGACGATGACCTCGCAGGATCCGGTCAGGTCCTCCAGGGTGGCGAAGCCCATCCGCTCCCCTTTCTTGCTGTTGATTTCCTTGAGGCCGGCCACGGTCCCGGCCAGGCGCACGGCTTCCTTGTCGACCAGTTCCGGCAGGTCCTGGAGGGGGACGGCGCGCAGGGCCTGGATGGTATCCATGAACCGGGTCAAGGGGTGCCCCGTGATATAAAAACCCAGGATTTCCTTTTCGAAGGCCAGTTTCTGGCCTTCCCGCCATTCGTCCAGCACCGGCGGTTCCAAGTCGGGCAGGTCCAGTCCCGGTCCGTCGGACAGATTGAACAGGCTGAACTGATTGCCGGCCTGGTCCCGCTGCCATTTCTGTCCCATTTCCATGGCCTCCGGGAGGAAGGCCATCAGCCGGGAGCGGGCCAGCCCCAGGGAATCCATGGCCCCGCATTTGATCAGACTCTCCAGCACCTTCCGGTTGGTCCGGGACAGGTCCACCCGTTTGCAGAAATCGATTAGGGAGACAAAAGGGCCTTCCTTTTCCCGGGCCTCCAGGACCGCCTCGATGGCCCCTTCCCCCACGTTCTTAACCGCCGCCAGTCCGAAGCGGATCTTGCCCTCGGTTACGGTAAAATCCATCTGGCTCTGATTGATGTCCGGGGGCAAGACCACGATGCCTTTCTCCCGGCACTCGGTGATGTACTTGATGACGTCCGTGGAATTCCCCATGCGGCTGGTCAAGAGGGCCACCATGAATTCCAGGGGATAATGGGCCTTGAGATAGGCGGTCTGGTAGGTGATCAGGGCGTAGGCGGCGCTATGGGATTTATTGAAACCATACCCGCCGAATTTTTCCATGAGGCCGAAAACGGTCTCCGCCTTTTTGAGATCGATCTTTTTCTTTTTGGCCCCCTGGAGAAAACGGTCCCGCTGCTGGGCCATGACCTCCACGATCTTCTTACCCATGGCCCGGCGCAGGATATCGGCCTCGCCCATGGAATAATCGGCCAGAACGCTGCCCAACTGCATGACCTGCTCCTGGTAAACGATTACCCCGTAGGTCTCCTTCAGGATGGGCTCCATTTCGGGCAGGATATACTCCACCGGGATCTCGCCGTGCTTGCGTTTGACAAAGTCGTCCACCATGCCGCTCTCCAGCGGCCCGGGGCGATACAGGGCCACCAGGGCGATGAGATCTTCGAAATTTTCCGGCCTCATCTTCACCAGCAGGTCCTTCATGCCCGAACTTTCCAACTGGAAGACCCCGGTGGTGTCCCCGCCGCCCAGCAGGGCGTAGGTGGCCGGGTCGTCCAGGGGAATGTGCGTGAGGTCCAGGAGACGGCCGGTGGATTGCTCGATCATCCGCAGGGCATAGGCAATGATGGTCAGGTTGTTCAGGCCCAGGAAATCGAATTTGATCAGGCCCGCTTCCTGAACCGTTTTCATCTCGTACTGGGTCAGGGTTTCCCCCTTGGCCCCGCGGTATAGAGGGGTGGTTTCCACGATCGGCCGGGGGGCGATGATCACCCCGGCCGCATGGGTCGAGGCGTGGCGGGGCAACCCTTCCAGGGACTGGGCAATGGCCAGCAATTCCCGGACCGCCGGGTCGTTTTCGGCCAGTTCCCGTAGACGGGGTTCCTTGACCAGGGCCTCCTTCAGGGTAATGTTCAGCACGTTCGGCACCAGCTTGGCGATTCGGTCCACTTCGCCGTAGGGAACGTTCAAGGCCCGGCCCACGTCCCGGATCACGGCCCGGGCCTGCATCTTTCCGAAGGTGATAATCTGGGCCACGTGATCCTGACCGTATTTCTCGACCACATACTTCAGGACCTCCTCCCGGCCTTCCACGCAAAAATCCACGTCGATATCGGGCAGTTCCTTCCGTTCCACGTTTAAAAACCGCTCGAAGATCAGGCCGTAGGCCAGCGGATCGATGTCGGTGATCTCCAGGGAATAGGCCACCAGGCTGCCGGCTGCCGAACCGCGGCCCGGCCCCACCGGGATGCCCTTCTCCTTGGCATAGCGGACGTAGTCGGCCACCACCAGGAAATAACCGGAAAAGCCCATTTCGGTGATCACGGCCAGTTCCTTTTCCAGCCGCTCGCGGTATTCCTTGAAGCGGGAGGCCGGAAAGGCCGGGTCATTCTCCCTGGCCGCCAGCCTCTTTTCCAGCCCCTGGCGGGCCTCCTGGCGCAGTCGTCCTTCCATGGTCTGCCCTTCCGGGAGGGGATAGCGGGGTAGTTGATAGTGGCCCAGGGGCACTTCCAGGTTGCAGCGTTCGGCGATTTTGACGCTGTTGGCCAGGGCTTCCGGCTGGTCGGCAAAGAGGGCGGCCATTTCCTCGGGGGCCTTGAAATAGAGCTCGCTGGTGGAAAATCGAAGCCGGTTGGTGTCCTGGATGGTCCGGCCCGTCTGGATGCAGAGCAGGGTGTCATGGGCCCGGGCCTCCTCCCGGGTCAGGTAGTGGCAGTCGTTGGTGGCCACCAGGGGCAGTCCCAACCGGCGGCCGATCTCCAGCAACCCGGCATTGACGGTCTTCTGCTCCGGAATGCCGCCGTCCTGGAGTTCCAGGTAGAACCGGTCCGGTTCGAAAATGCCGGCCAGTTCCCGGGCCGTCTCCAGGGCCCGCTCCGGGTCGTTCTGCAGGAGATAACGGGGGACCTCCCCGTGCAGGCAGGCCGAAAGGGCGATCAGGCCCTGGTGGTGCTGGCGCAGCAGTTCCTTGTCGATGCGGGGTTTGTAGTAAAAGCCCTCGAAGTGGGCCTGGGTGACCAGCTTGAGGAGGTTGCGGTAGCCCTTCTCATTCTTGCAGAGCAGGACCAGGTGATAGGCCTGCTCCTGGGCGCTCCCGCCCTCCTTGTCCCAGCGGCTCTTGGGGGCCACGTAAACTTCGCAGCCGATGATGGGCTTCACGCCGGCCTTGCGGGCCTGCTTGTAGAAATCCACCACCCCGAAGAGATTGCCGTGGTCGGTCATGGCCACCGCGGGCAGTTTGAAGGCCTGGGCCTTTTCAAAAAGGTCCTTGAGCCGGATGCCGCCGTCGAGCAGGGAGTACTGGGTGTGGACGTGGAGGTGGACGAAAGGAGCGTGCTGCATAAATTAAAGGCAAACTCGAAATTGGATGGCTGCGGTACCCAGACCACAGCATGCTTTCTGTCCACGTGGGCTCAGGTTTCGAATTTTGAATTTTGATCATTTGAATTTGTTTCGAATTTCGTGCTTCGGATTTCGGATTTAGCTCAGCGTTTACTCGGTCAGTCTATTCCCACTCTATGGTACTCGGCGGCTTCGACGAAATATCATACACCACCCGGTTGACCCCTTTGACCTCATTGATGATCCGGTTGGAAAGGAGCCCCAGCAGGTCGTAGGGGACCCGGGTCCAGTCCGCGGTCATGGCGTCGAGGCTGTCCACGATCCGCAGGGCGATCACGTTTTCGTAGGTCCGTTCGTCCCCCATGACCCCCACGGTCTTCACCGGGAGCAGCACGGCAAAGGACTGCCAGACCTTATGGTACAGGCCGCTGCGACGCATCTCTTCCCAGACGATGGTGTCGGCCCGGCGCAGGATTTCCAGCCGGGGCTCGGTCACCTCTCCCAGGATCCGGATGGCCAGGCCCGGACCGGGAAAGGGCTGGCGGCTGACCATCTCCTCCGGCAGTCCCAGGCTGCGGCCCACCTGCCGCCCTTCGTCCTTGAACAGCTCCCGCAGCGGCTCGATAAGGGTGAGCTTCATCCGGGCCGGCAGGCCGCCCACGTTGTGATGGGTCTTGATCGTGGCCGAGGGGCCTTTGAAGGAAACCGACTCAATGACGTCGGGATACAAGGTTCCCTGGGCCAGGAAGCGGACCGGTCCGATCTTGCGGGCCTCCTGCTCGAAGATGCGGATGAACTCGCGGCCGATGATGCGGCGTTTTTTTTCCGGGTCGATCACTCCTTTCAACTTGGCCAGGAAGATCGGGCCGGCCTCAACCAAGACCAGCGGAATGCGGTAATGGCCGCGGAAGATCTGGACCACCTTCTCCGCCTCCCCGCTGCGCAGCAGCCCGTTGTCGACAAAAATGCAGGTCAACCGGTCGCCGATGGCCTCATGGAGCAGCAGGGCCACCACCGAAGAATCCACCCCCCCCGAGAGGGCGCAGATGACCTTTTCCCTGCCCACGGTCTCCCGAATATCGGCCACCGTCTGTTCAATGAAGGAGCGGGTGGTCCACAACGGTTTGAGGCCGCAGACTTTGAACAGAAAATTTTTCAGAATTTTTGTCCCCGGCACCGTGTGCACCACCTCAGGATGAAACTGGACCCCGAAGAACCGGCGCGACCGGCTCGTAACGGCCGCCACCGGGGCGTTGCCGCTGCGACCGATGGTGGAGAAGCCCCGGGGCAGCTTCTCGATGCGGTCCCCGTGGCTCATCCAGACGGTCTCGCAGGAAGCCCCTTTACGGTCCAGTCCGTGGAACAGGTCCTTGAAATCGCCGATGATCAGCTCGGTCCGCCCGTATTCCCGCTTGCCGGAGCGCTCCACCCGGCCGCCCAGCAGGTGGGTCATCACCTGCATGCCGTAGCAGATGCCCAGCACGGGCAGGCCGAGTTCGAAGATGCCGGCATCGGGCAGCGGGGCCTGGGGGTCATAGACGCTGGCCGGGCTGCCGGAGAGGATGAGGCCCTGGGGATTGAATTCCCGGATCTGGTCCAGAGGCCAGTTGAAGGGATGGATCTCGCAATAGACCCGGGCCTCCCGCACCCGGCGGGCGATCAACTGGGTGGTCTGGGAGCCGAAGTCGAGGATGAGGATTTTTTGGCTGTGGATGTCCATGGGGGGTTCCTTTTCTAAGTTAAAAGGCGTTCGGCGTTCGGCGCGCCGAACGCCGAACACCGAAGCCTTTACATTATCATTCCAGCCAATAGTTCGGCGCCTCCTTGGTGATGATCACGTCATGCACGTGGGACTCCTTGAGGCCGGCCGGGGTGATGCGCACGAAACGGGCCTTGGCGCTCAACTCCGCCAGGGTGCGGCTGCCCGCATAGCCCATGCCCGAGCGCAGTCCCCCCACCAGTTGATAGATCATGGCCGACAACGGCCCCCGATAAGGGACCCGGCCCACGATCCCCTCCGGGACCAGTTTGGCTTCCTCTTCGAAACCCTGCTGGGAATACCGGTCGCTGCTGCCCTGTTTCATGGCCTCGATGGAACCCATGCCGCGGTAGACCTTATATGTCCGCCCCTGAAACAGGATGGTCTCCCCCGGGCTTTCCTCCGTCCCGGCAAAGAGGCTGCCGATCATGATGGCGTTCGCCCCCGCGGCAATGGCCTTGGTAATGTCTCCCGAATATTTGATGCCCCCGTCGGCGATGATCGGGACCTTGAAACGCCGAGCCGCCTGGGCGCAGGCCATGATGGCCGTGATCTGCGGGACCCCCACCCCGGCCACTACCCGGGTGGTGCAGATGGAGCCCGGCCCGATCCCCACCTTGATGCCGTCGGCCCCGGCCTTGATCAGGGCCTCGGTCCCTTCCGCCGTTCCCACGTTCCCGGCGATGACCGCCAGGTCCGGAAATTTCCTCTTGATGTTCCGGACGGCTTCCACCACATTTTTCGAATGGCCGTGGGCCACGTCGACGACCACCACGTCCACTTCGGCTTTGCGCAGGGCCTCGGCCCGCTCGAGTTCCTGGGGTCCCACGCCGACCGCGGCGCCGACCCGCAGGCGTCCCCGTTTGTCCTTGCAGGAATCGGGGAACTTCTTCAGTTTCTCGATATCTTTGATGGTAATCAAACCCTTCAGGTTGCCCCGGTCGTCCACGACCAGCAGTTTCTCAATCCGGTTCCGGTGCAGCAGGGCCTTGGATTCTTCCAGAGTGATGCCCACCCGGGCCGTGACCAGGTTCTCCTTGGTCATGACCTCGGCTACCGTCTTGTTCATGTCGTTTTCGAAGCGCAGGTCGCGGTTGGTAATGATCCCCACCAGTTTTTTGCCTTTGACGATGGGGACCCCCGAGATATGATATTTTTCCATCACCGCCACCACGTCCTGGACCTTCTTCTCCGGCTCCATGGTCACCGGGTCCACGATCATGCCGCTCTCCGACTTTTTGACCCGTTCCACCTCCGTGGCCTGCAGGGCGATGGGCATATTCTTATGGATAATCCCGATCCCGCCCTGACGGGCCATGCTGATGGCCGTCTGGTACTCGGTGACCGTATCCATGGCCGCGCTCACAATAGGGATATTCAAGCGAATCCCGCGGGTCAGCCAGGTGGAGACGTCCACCTCCTTGGGCAGGATCTGGGAATAGGCCGGCTGGATCAGCAGGTCATCGAAAGTCAGCCCGTCCGGGATGGCCTTGGGTTTGGTCGGCATATGTTGCTCCTTTTCAAGTAAATAATTAATAATTGCTAATTAATTGTTAATTATTAATTATTGTATTTAGTTTTCGTCAAGACCGGCAGAGTGCCCACCCAGCAGCAGCCCTTCCAGCAACCCCGCGTCGCTCACCCAAAGTTCCTGCACCCTGAAAAACAGCATGATCGTCAGGACGACTGCCAGCCCGGCCGGGATGACATCGGCCCGACCCGGCTCCAAACCCGGAAGGCGTCTCCGGCATTCCAAGGGCACCGCACACAGGGTGGATAATAAACGATCCAGGGTGGCCCGATCAAGGACGGACCCGTTTATCCTGTCCGGATCATAACTTGAAAGTCCCAGGACCATGGCGGCCAGAGTGGTCACGGTCCCGGCCGTCCCGATCAGACGGGGGGTTTCCCGGCCGCGCGGGATATTCTTCAACAGCATTTCCAACACATATCCCTGAAGCCGGCTGATCTCGCCGGCTGCCGGAGGATCTGAAAGCAGAAAAAGCTCGGTCAGCCCCACCACGCCGAGGGGGACACTGACCGCTGTTTCCGGGCCCTCCCCCGTCCATCCGACGAATTCCGTGGACCCGCCGCCCAGGTCGAAGATCCAGGTCGGGACAGCGGACCGGGGAAACACCGACAGTACCCCTGAAGCGCTCAGCCGGGCTTCCTCCGTCCCCGGGAGGATTTCCACCTCCAGGTCCGTCTTGCGCCGGATCGCCGCGACGAAAAGGCCGAGGTTTTGGGCTTCCCGCAGCACCCCGGTCCCGGCGGCCCGCAGGTTAGCGACCCCTTCCCGGACCGCCTGCCGGCGAAAACGGTCCAATACCTCCAGGGCCTTTCCCATAGAGGTGTCGGAGAGGACCCGTTCCGGGTAGAAATCCCGCCCCAGCCGCACGATTTCACGGTCGCGGATAAGGGGAACCAGTTGATTTCCTTCAATGTTGGCGATCAGGAGCCGTAAGGTATTGGAGCCGATATCGATGGCGGCGGCTTTATGCAAAACACCGGCGGATGGTGTCGGGATCTTCGGAAAAGACATGAATATAGATAGCAGAGCGGACGTCGTTTTTCAAGGACCATCTAAAAAAATTAACGGGTTTCAAACCAGGCCAGTTTCAACGGCCTTATGCCGGCAATCTTTTCAAAATCCCGGTCCCGGTGCAACAGGAGGGCCTCCCAGGACAGGGCCACTTGGGCGATACAACAATCCACCGGACTGCTTACGGTAATGCCCTTGCGTCTCAGTTCAAAATAGATGCGGGCGGCATCCTTCCAGGTATTTTCTCCGGTTTCCAGGTAAAATTGACCCGCCAGGTACTCTTCCAGCAGGTGCCATTCCCGTTCGTCCTTGGCCCCCTGAAGCAATTCCAGTTGCGTGAAACGGCAAAGCCCGAAAGCCTCTTCCCCAACCCGTTTTTTAAATAACCGCCCGCCCCGCCCCGACCGATCCCGGAATATTTCAACCCACACCGACGTATCCGCCAGGATCATGAGCCCATTTTCCTTAAAGCCTTGTGGTCATACCCGGGGTAAAAAGAAATACGACCGGCCAACTCCGTCAAGTCTTTCCGCTTTTTCAGTCGTATGTATTCCCGTAAGGCCTCATGGATAAGGTCTTTCTTGGTGCGGGCCCCGCTGACCGCCAAGGCCTCCTGAACTAAGGCATCGTCGATGACTATATTGGTTCTCATGGTGTTCCCCCTCTGCCCCCAATGTGTATGACATACACATTATAGCAACAGACCGGAAATGGCAAGAGGGAATAAACTTGCAAAAAGTGGAAGACTTTTTAAAATGAAAATTATGAAACCAGCCGACGATTTGAAACGCACCCTGTTCCGCATCCATGAAAAAGGATACAAGGCCTACCAGGACATCGAAGGGGAATACCTCTTTCCGGGGTACCTACTGGTCATAGACCGGGTCCAGCCCGATCCCTTCGCCCCGCCTTCGCGGATTCGTGTTTTGTACTCGTTGAAAAAATGGAAAATCCTGGCCGACCTCTGGGAAAACCGGGTCCGCCGGGTGGGTTTTTGCGATTACCTGGGCCGCCGGATCAAAGAGACGCTGCAGACCGGCCCGAGAAAATTCAGCGCCGGCGGGAAAAACGGCCCCTTTCATATCGAATCCGGGGGACCGGAAATCCTGGAGCGCACGGCGGTGGTGATCGAGGGGGACACGTTGGAGATCCGTCTGACCGTCGGTCTGCCCGCGGCCGGGAGGTCCGTGCTCGGCATGGAGGCCGCCGGCCTCTTTTTCGAGGAGCTGCCGCGCATCTTCCAGCAAGGGGTTCAGCCCCTGCCCCAGAAGATCCTGGAGGTAAAACGGTTCGTGGACGCCTATGAAGACCAGGAGTGGCTCCGGGACCGTCTGGCCGATCATGAACTCATCGCCTTCGTCCCCGACGGGGCCGTCCTGCCCCGGGAAAGCGGGGTCAGCAATCGACCGGCCACCCTGGGGGCCGTTTCCTTCCGGTCACCCGAAGAACTTTCCTTCACCTTCCAACTGCCCCACAAGGGCGCGATGACCGGCATGGGCCTGCCGCCAGGGGTGACCCTGATCGTGGGGGGCGGCTT
>JALOOY010000130.1 GCA_025454185.1 Thermodesulfobacteriota bacterium | reverse complement strand
GGTGAGCAGCATGGGCCGGAAGCGGATCAGACCGGCCTGGACCACCGCCTCCTTCAGCGGCGCCCCTTCGGCCAGCTTGAGGTCGATGAAATCGACCAGGATGATGGAATTGCGGACCACGATGCCCGCGCCGGCGATGAACCCGATCATGGAGGTGGCGGTAAAGAAGGCCCCCATCAGGGCGTGCCCGGGCAGGATGCCGATCAGGGACAGCGGGATGGGGGCCATGATGACCAGCGGCGTCAGGAAGGACTTGAACCAGCCCACGACCATGACGTAGATCAGGATCAGCACCGCGGCAAAGGCCAGACCCAGGTCCCGGAAGACCTCGTAGGTAATGTGCCACTCGCCGTCCCATTTCAGGGAATAGCGGCTTTCAGACCAGGGCTGGGCAGAAGTGTGCTGCTCCAGGGTGTAGCCTTCGGGCAGTTTGAGCTGCTTGATGGCGTCGCGCATGCGCAGGATGGGATAGACGGGGCTCTCCTCGTTTCCGGCAACGTCGCCAACCACGTAGACGACCCGTTTGAGATTCTTGCGGTAGATGGTCAGGTCCTCCGTCCCTTCCCGGACCCGGACCAGTTCCGCCAGGGACACCGGCTGCCCGTCAGCCCCGGCCAGGGTGATCTCCTGCAGCCGTTCCCGGCCGGCCCGGTCGGGCAGGGGGGCCCGCAGAAACAGCTCCACGGGTTCCTTGTCCTTGACCGTATGCCCGAGGCCCACGACCGCGCCCTGCAGGACGGTCTGGACCGTCCGGGCCACGGTATCGGTGGAGATGCCGTGGTAGGCCGCCTTCTCCCGGTCCACCTCGAAGTGCAGTTTCGGCCGGTCGCTTTCCACAAACCAGTCCACATCGACCACGTCGGCGGTCTTCTGAAAGACCCCCTTGACCTCCCGGGCAATGGCGATCTGCCGCTGCAAATCCGGCCCGTAGACCTCGGCCACCAGGGTGCTCAACACCGGCGGGCCGGGGGGGATCTCCACGATTTTCACCCGGGCGCCGTAGCGGCTGCCGATGGCCTGCAGGGGTGCCCGAAGCCGCTTGGCGATATCATGGCTCTGGGCCTTCCGTTCCTCTTTAGCGACAAAGTTGACCTGGATGTCGGCCTGGTGTCCGCCGGACCTCCAGTAGTAGTGGCGCACCAGGCCGTTGAAGTTGAAGGGGGCCGAGATGCCTGCGTAGGACTGGAAATTGAGGACCTCCGGCACGGTTTTGAGGTATTCACTGAGCTCCCGGGTGACTGCCGCCGTTTCCTCCAGGCTGGAGCCTTCCGGCAGGTCGATCATTACCTGCAACTCGCTCTTGTTGTCGAAGGGCAGCATCTTCACCGTGGCCAGCTTGAAGGGAATGAGCAGCACGGCTCCTAAGAGCAGGGCCCCGATGAGGAAAAAGAAACCGAGTCTTTTTTTGGGATGATCAAGCAAACCGCGGAGGTTCCGTTCGTAGATGCGGTTGAAGATCCCGATCAGCCGGCCCTCCTCCTTAGCCTTGCCGGTGTCGGCTTTGGCCCCTTTCAGGATGATGAAGCTCAGCCAGGGGCTGACGATGAAGGCGATGAGCAGCGACAGCAGCATGGCGGCGGAGGCCCCCACCGGGATGGGCCGCATGTAGGGGCCCATGAGGCCGGAAACGAAGGCCATGGGCAGCAGGGCGGCGATCACCGCGAAGGTGGCCAGGATGGTGGGGTTGCCGACTTCGTCGACGGCCAGGACGGCGATGTCAGGGTCCACGTGGCGGTACTTGAAATGGCGGTGAATGTTCTCCACCACGACGATGGCATCATCGACCAAAATGCCTATGGAAAAAATGAGGGCAAAAAGGGTCACCCGGTTCAGGGTGTAGCCGTAGAGGTAGGTTACCAGGATGGTCAGGGCCAGGGTGACGGGCACGGCCACAGCCACGACGATGGACTCCCGCCAGCCCAGGGCCAGGGCTACCAGCAGCGTGACCGATATGGCGGCCAGGAACATGTGCTTGAGCAGTTCGTCCGATTTGTCCTTGGCCGTTTCGCCGTAGTTGCGGGTGGTGGTCACTTCGACTCCGCTGGGGATCACCCCCCCCTTCAGGCTTTCGATCTTCCGCCAGGCCCTTTCGGCAATGTGCGTGGCATTGGTCCCCTTTTTCTTGGCCATGGAGATGGTGACCGCCTCATACTGGCCGGGATTGTCTTTCTGCCCCGCCGGTCCGAAACCCATGAAAACGTAGTTGGAGGGTTCGGCCGGACCATCGCTGATCCGGGCCACCTCCTGCAGGTAAACGGGGCGCTGGTCCTTTACCGCTATTACCAGGCGGCCCAGTTCTTCGGCATCCCGGATAAATCCGCCCGTCTCCACCAGGAAATCACGGTTGCCGCGGGGGAAATCCCCGGAGGGCAACACGACGTTGGCCTGGCCGATGACGCCGGCCACCTGGAGCGGGGAAAGGCCGTAGGCCCGCAGGCGCAGGGGGTCCACCGTGATCCGGATTTGCCGCCGCTGGCCGCCCAGGATCTGGAACTCGCCCGCATCGGGGTCTTTTTTCAATTCGTCGCTGACTTCCTGAGCCACCCGCCGCAGTTCGTAGCCCTGGTAACGGGGGCTCCAGAGCGTATAGGTCAGGATGGGCACGTCATCGATGGACTTGGGCTTTACCAGCGGCTGCGAGGCCCCCGGGGGGATCTTGTCGAAATTGGACATCAATTTGTTGTAGAGGTCCACCAGGCTGGTCTCCATGTCCCGGCCCACGTAAAAGCGGACGATGGCCAGGCTCCGGCCCGGCTGCGACATGGTGTAGACGTATTCCACACCCTTGATCTCCCAGAGGAACTGGGCCATGGGCCGGGTGATCCGTTCATCCACTTCCTGGGCCGTGGCCCCGGGATAGGAGACCATGATATCGATCATCGGCACCACGATCTGCGGCTCTTCCTCCCGCGGTGTGACGATGACGGCAAAGACGCCCAGCAGGATGGAGGCGACGACAATGAGCGGGGTGAGCTTCGATTGAATGAAGGCCTTGGCTACCCTGCCGGCCGGACCTAATATTTCCATGACAACTCCCTGTTCGATCGAGGCGGGTCGCGAACCACCCCTATGGTTTGAGCAGCCCGCCGTCCACGGCCCGGTCCAGCCCCTGGACAACAATCTTTTCGCCGGCCCGCAGCCCGGCGAGCACTTCCATCTTTTCCCCGTAAGGCCGGCCGGTCTTGACGAGGCGGTAGGTCATGACATTGCCGGGATCGACCACGTAGACCCCCAGCAACTGCCCCTTTTCCACCAGGGCCTGGCGGGGGACCAAAAGGGCCTCCCGCGCCCCTTCCGGGATAAGGACCCGGCCGAACAGGCCGGATCTGACGGAAGGATCCTTCAGGTTGATCTTGATCAGAAAACTCCGGGTGGCCGGGTCGATGGCCGGCACCACCTCGCCGATGACCCCTTGGGCCGGCGGTCGGGCGGGGTCGAAGATGACCTGAACGGGCCCCCCCGCCTTGACCAGGCCCCGCAGCCGTTCATCCACGTGGGCCTCCAGCCTGTACGCGGAGGCATCCTCGATGGTCAACAGCGGGGCGCCCGGCGTGGCCAGACTGCCCGCATCGATCTTCTTCTCCGTGACCACCCCGGCTTCCCCTGCCCGGATCCGGGTGAAGCCCAGATTGATCCGGGCCTCCTCCAGAGCAGCCAGGGCCCGGGCGATCCCTTCTCCGGCCCTTTCATGACCCAGTTCCGCTTTCCGGAGCCGACTTTCCATTTCGTCCATTTCCTGGCGGGTGATCACTTTTTCCAGGAAGAGATTTTTATAGCGAGCAAAAGTGATCCGGGCCAGGTCCCGGTCAGCAGCGGCGGATTCCTGGGCCTGGCGGGCCTCCTGGAGCGCAGCTTGGGCCGCGGCCTGGCGCTGAACGGCATCCCGGTCGTCGAGGAGCACCAGGACCTGGCCGGCCTTGACCCGGTCGCCCTCGCGGACGTTGATGGCAGTGACCGCGCCCATGACCCGGCTGGCGATCAGGCTGGTGGTTTTTGCCTTCACGGTCCCTGAGGTCTCATAATAGGCGTTTACGGATACGGGCAAGACGTTTTCGAGGACCACCCCGGTTACGACCGGACGTTTCACCGCCGCGGCCCCCGGCGGGATTTTTTCGCCACACCCGAACAGAATCAGGGCGCTGGTGAGCAGCGCTCCCCCCAGCAGGGCCCCTCGGAATGATTTCATGGCAGCTTCCTCCTCCTTAGATTTTTTCCTCCCTTGTTCTGAAAATTTGTCCTAAACCAGGGAGGCCAGCATCTAAACAAGAAAATGTTATTTTTAACTTAACTCGGATGCAGCGGTTTGTTTCCAGTCAAAAATATTGCCAATATTTTTGACTTAGGGATTGAGATTCAAATCGGCCAGAATCGTTCCCCCCTCGAACCCGAGGCGGATGACAGCCAGCCGATATTCATTTTCCCGCCGCACCAGATTGGCCCGGGCCTGATCCAGGTTCAACTGGACGCTCAGCAGGTCGGTCAGGGGCGCCAGCGAGTTGTCGAAGCGGCCTTTTACCAAACGCTGCCCCTCTTCGGCCGATTCCAGTGCCGCCCGGGCCAGCTCGACATGTTTGCGGCTTTCCTCCACGGCCAGGGAAGCTTCCTGGATCTTGAAGGAGACCATCTGCTTCAGCCCGTTGACCTGCTCCCCGGCTTCCGAGGCTTGATAATGGGCCTTTTTCCGTTCATATTCCCGCTGCGTGCCGTCGAACAGGTCCCAGCGCAGAATGGCCATCACCTGCCAGTTCTCCCCATCGGAGCCAAGGACCCGATTGGGGTCGTTGAGCTGATAGGCCCCCCCCAGACTCAGGGTAGGCAGGTATTGGGATTCGGCTCTGCGGATTTCCTTTTTGGCGTTTTCCCGGCGCAATTCCAGGGCTTTCAAGTCCGAGCGGGAAAGGGAAGCCCCGGTGTAATACTGGGCTTCACGAGGTTGAAAATCGAACTGCTCCTGATCGATATTCACCGGTTCCCCCAAGCCCAGCAGCAGGCCCAGGGTGCGCTTAGCCAGGATATGGTTTTTCTCGGCGCTGACGACTCTTTGCTCTGCTTCGAGGAGGCCCGTCTTGGAACGGAGTGTGTCCGAGAAAAGACCCAGGCCGTTTTTGAAACGCAACTCGGCGCTGCGCAGATGTTCCCGGCTGTCTTCCACTCCCCGGCGGGCCACCGTCAGCATTTCTCGGGTCGTGAAGACCTGCAGATAGGTCTGAACCACGCGCAGGGTCAGTTCTTCTGTTTTTCTGCGATAATCCTCCTGTTTGGCCGCCAGCTCCCTTTTGGCCATGTCCAGGCCCACAAAGGCTTTACCAACGAACAGGGGCTGTTCGATGGTAAAGAGCGTTTGGAAGTCTGTAATCGGGCTGGGGTTGTTCAGGTTGTTGAGGGCAAAATCGGAAGCGGAAAACTGACCCTGGTTGAGCCGGGAGGAGAAGACCATGGTGGGATTGTTGGTCCGCAACGCCCGTTCTTCAAAACCGATCCGGGGCAGCAGGGCGCTCCGACTGACCCCGACTTCCTCCTGCTGGGCGGCCAGGGCCTGGCGCAGGGCCCGCAACTCGGGGTTCCCTTCCCAGGCGATCTTGATGGCCTCGTTCAGCCCCAGCCGCTGTTCGGCGGCCTTGACCTCCCGGGCTGTCCCGAGAAGGCTGAGGGCGATCACCGCCACAACCATAATGTGCTGGCCCATGGTCCCATCCTTTCCTGTTGAGAATAGTGTATCAATAGCACTAACGGTCATTAGTTTCAATATTCTCCTGAAGCCTGGTCCAGGTTTACCACAACGTTGCATAAAAAACGCCCTGGACCTGAGACCTCCTCG
>JALOOY010000129.1 GCA_025454185.1 Thermodesulfobacteriota bacterium | reverse complement strand
GAGCAGACCCTCCGCGACGAAGGGGTGGAATTCTTCAAGATACCGGTTCCCAAAGAAGGCAATTAGCGCATCCATAAGAACAGGATAAGGATAGGCCTTGGTTAAATCCGAAATCCGAAATTCGAAACCCGAAACAAATTCGAATGACCGAAATTCCAAATTCGAAAACGCCGATTTCCAGTCTCCTTCAAGGCCAACAAATTTCCCGCAGTTGGTCTAAACAACTGAAAATCAATGCCGCCGTCAATCTGGCCTACGGGATCTGCCGGCTCTGGTTTTCCACCTGCCGGGTAAGAATTCTCCACCCCGAAATTCACGACCAATGGGCCATGGGCAACCGTCCCTATATCGGCGCCACCTGGCACCGGGGGGCCATTTTCTATTGCTATTATTTTGGTCCCTGCCATCACCTGGTCATGTTCAGCCAGAGCGAAGACGGGGAATACCTGGCCCGCTTCGCCCAGAAATGCGGCATGATCCCGGTGCGCGGCTCTTCCACCCGGGGCGGGCAGCGGGCCCTGGTGCAGATGATCCGCCACCTCCGTGAAGGGCGGGGCTCCTGTGCCACGGTCATCGACGGCCCGCAGGGGCCGCGCTTCGTGGCCAAAAAGGGCCTGCTGGTGCTGGCCAAGAACACCGGCGCTCCGCTCCTGCCCGGCATCTGGTCCTCCGACCGGGTCCTCACCCTGGAAAAGACCTGGGACCGCACCCTGGTCCCCAAACCCTTCAGCACCGTCGTCGTCGGCTACCGAGAGCCTTTGTTCATTCCCCGGGACTGCTCGGACGAGGACCTGGAAGGGTACCGCCTGGAACTGGAAAGACGCCTGAACGACGTAACGCGGGAGGTGGATGACCGCTGCGGGTATAAAACCCGCTGGTAAGGCAATTCCCAAAAGGCCCCGGCGAGAATCGACACAAGGATTCCCGATTTTCCACCGGGACCTTAAAATAATCTTTACAAAAAAGAAAAAATTTTATAGCCTTTCAGTAGGAATAGAGCGGAATAAACAGGTAATCCCCCTTGAGGGTCAGTTCGCTAATGCCTTGAATTTTTTTTGGGGTAGGCAATGGGAAAAAATTACGGAACCCGGCCAACGGTATCTCGCGGTCGGGTTTTATTTTTTTCAGGGGAGGGAATCATGACGAGATTAACAACAAGCATCGCCAGACTATGCGGATCGCTGTTTCTAATCCTTCTACCAGCCATTCCGGTGCAGGCCATCAATTTCAACGGTTTTCTTCAGAATTCTGCCGGCGATCCCTTGCAAGGGATTACTGCTTTTCACCAAGAAGTTCCAGCCCACTTCAGCAACCCTTCGGGCACGGACGGCGGTTTCACCGTACCCGACATCCCCGCCGGGGTCGATTTCCACCTGAAGTTCGACGATACCAATACCACCCCCACGTATGCTGACGGGTACAGCCGCATCTTCAATCGGAGCTCCGACACCACCGCCTCGGCCTTTGTCTTTACCCTGTCCACCCCCGCCGAGATCGCCGAATGGTATTCCAAATCCAATCCGCCGGTTACCCAAAACCCGAACGGCGGAACGATACGGGGACGGGTGATCGACTTCCGGACCGGCAGTCCCCTCGTCGGGGCCGTGATCACCTTCACCAGCGCGCAGGGGATGGCCTATCCTGTCTATTATTATAACGCCACGCTGGATGAGTATTTGCCGCGTCCCCAGGGCACCTTCGCCAACGGGCGCTACCATATCTTCAATGTGTCTGACGGCGACATCGTTACCGTGGCGGCATCCAAACCCGGCTGGATCTTCCCTCCGATCACCTTTCAAACCCACTCCGGAACCCTCAATGTCAGCGTGGGTACCTTTAACGGCAGCCAGCAGTTGCTGCACCTGCCGTTGATTCTCAAGCAATGACCTGGCCGCTATTGCAACAACATCCCCAAGTCGAAAGAGGCCGGAATTGGGAATGAAATCAGAATTGAAAAACCGCTGAGAAAGAATCCGGTCTCTTTGGCAAGAAAAGGGGACAGCCATGACCAATGAAAATTCAGAAAGTTGGCCGGTGCGTCGGTTTCCTCGAATGAAGATAGTCTCTTTTTTTATCAGGGCTTCGCTAATAGCCGCTTTAGGCGCCAGCATCCCTGCGGATTCCGAAGCCCTGCCCCTTTCCCGTTTCACGGAAAGGGTCACCGCCATCGGGGATACCCAGAGCGGCATTGACGACAACCAGCCGGAAAACATCATGATCAACCGGCCCGGTTTTTTCGGCAAGGCCCAGACCAGCGGGACCGGGGCCGCCTTGCCCGGGGCCAGCGGGCCCTACGCGGAATCCCTCCTCGACATGAACAGTGGGGAGGGCGGGTATTCTACGGCCACGATAAGCTATTACTTTGGTGTCCTTGTAGCGGACCAGCCGCCTCCTCCGGGAGTTACCGTAGTCCCGCTGATTATTGACGCGGTATTGTTTACGGAAATCACCGTCAGGGGCCCGGGGAACATCGGGGATAATTTGGCGGAGGTCTCGGTATTCAACGGCGAGACCACTGAACGGGATTCCATCCATATAACAGCCCTGGCCGACGGGATTGTCCGGCGCGAAGCCCGGTTCCGCCTATCCATGGCCCTTGGCCCGGAAGGCAACATTTTCCTGCGAACGATCATCCAGGCCGGCGGCGCCCTGCGCATCCGCACGGTAGCCGATCCGTATATCCATATCGATCCCGCCTTTCCGGAAAAGGACTATTTCATGGTCGTCGTCGGTTCGAGTGTGGAAAATCTGCCGCCCCCGCCGCCGGTGTTGCAGCCGGCGCTCTATTTGCCGCTGATTCTGAACGGGCTTTGAGCAGTAAAAAGAATCCCTAATTGCTTATAAGCCTGAAGTTTTCAACTTGGGCTTGAGCAATAAGGATGCGATCAAATGGATCTTTAGGAATCGGTGGCAATTTATCCCAAGCAAATACATGGGGTGCTTTTACTGTCAGGAGATTAAGAGGACTCTAAACGGTGGGATTACCGCAGATCCCGCCAGGCCGGCAGGCGGCCCAGGCCGTCAAGTTCAGGTATTCCTTTCTTGTGGCCAATGTGTTTCAGATGTGCTACAAATAGGTCATGAAAACAGCACTGATCCATGCCCGAATCGAACCGCAAATAAAACAAAAGGCCGAAGGGGTGCTGCGGAAACTCGGTCTGACGCCCACGGAGGCGATCCGCATCTTTTACCGGCAGATAACCCTGCGCGGCGGCTTGCCTTTCCCGGTCGCGATTCCGAATGATCTTACCGCCTCGACCCTGGAGAAAAGCCGCCAGGGACGGGAAATGCAAAAATTCGATACGCTGGAAGACATGTTTGAGACCTGGGAAAAATGAGAGAGCTTTCCCAGACCCGGCAATTTCTGCGGGATGTGCGGCGGATGAGAAAGCGCGAAAAGGACCTGCGAAAACTTCAAAAAATCGTTGTTCTGTTGGCGGAAGGAAAGCCCCTTCCGGCCTTACTGCGAGATCATCCTCTGGTTGGCCCGTGGCAACCGGCGCGCGATTGCCATATCGAACCTGATTGGATTTTGATTTACACGGTCGATGAGACTACCCTCCGATTGGAACGAACGGGCTCCCACAGCGATCTCTTCAAGCAATAACTTGTTTGACCCACAATCCTGTTTTTACGGTTTTTGCAGGTCCCGCCAGGCCGGCAGGCGGCCCAGGCCGTCGGCTGTGCGGACCGCCCGCAGTACGGCCTCCTGGATCATCTCCTGGGCCAGGAGGCCCACCTGCATGAGGGGGGCGTCGAGGTCTCCCACGGATAGGCTGAAGACGATATCCCCGTCGTAGAGGGTGTGAACCGGGGCGATGACCCGGACCAGGCCGTTCTGAGCCAGTTGGGCCAGCTTGCGGGCCTCGGCCTTATCGAGCCGGGCATTGGTCAAGATAACACCCAGGGTGGTGTTCTGGACCAGAAACTGCCTGGGCTGGAGGCCCTGTTTCATGCAGGCCCAGGTGTCGGCGAAGGTCCGGTCGTCCGGTCCGCTGCGGGCCCCGGCCATGATGTTTCCCGCAAGATCCAGGACGTCCCCGAAGGCGTTGACCACCACCAGGGCGGCCACGACCAACCCTTCGTCGGTCCGGACGGCGCTGTAGCCCAACCCGCCTTTGGTGGCCTGGAGGACACTGAAGAGTTTGCCGATGGTGGCCCCGGTCCCGGCGCCGACGCTCCCTTGGGCCGGTTCTTCGGAGAGGGCGTTCAGGCAGGCCTGGTAGCCCAGGGCCTTGTCCGGACGCACACCCGGATCGCCGAAACCCAGGTCGAAGAGAATGGCCGTAGGCACGATGGGCACCCGGGTGACCGTCACGTCGAAGCCGACCCCCCGTTCTTCCAGGTATTGCAGCACCCCGCCGCCGGCATCCAGTCCGAAGGAACTGCCCCCGGCCAGCAGGATCCCATGAACGTAAGGTACGCGGTGCAGTGCCGAAAGGGAATCGGTCTGCCGGGTCCCCGAGGCCGAACCGCGGACATCATAACCGGCCACGGCCCCGTCCGGGCAGAGGATCACCGTGCAGCCGGTGGGGCCGTCCGGATAGGCGGCGTGGCCGATGAGAACGTCGGGAAGGAGGATGGGAGCCATGGGAAATCCTAATAAGAAAATAAAGACGAACGTCCAACATCGAATTTCGGAAAGTAGCACAGCCCCGCGTAACGCGGTACTGTGCCCCCCTTTTGCCATTTTCCTGCTTCCTGGGTGTTCGCCCCAAGCATCGGCAGGCGAGACGCCGGCCCTGCGCGTCTGTTTTCATTAACAATTAATAATTAACAATTGATTATTGATTATTAATTTTTTTCCGCAGATAGGGCAAAAGCCCCCCCGCCAAAAGCACCTCCACCTTGTTGGCGGTCACCTGGGGAATGGCCCGGACGGTCTTCCGATCTCCCACCAGGAATTCCAGGGGTCTAAGCTTCCGCAACGCCTTTTTGACCCCCTGAAAATGCAACCGGTCACCCTGGTTCAGGGTCTCGTAGTCTCCCGGATTCTCGAAAACCAGGGGCAGGATCCCGTAGTTGATCAGGTTGTTCAGATGGATGCGGGCGAAGGATTTGGTCAGGACCGCCTGGATCCCCAGGAACATGGGGGCCAGGGCCGCGTGTTCCCGGGAAGAACCCTGGCCGTAGTTCTCCCCACCCACGATGACCCCGCCGCCGGACTGCCGGGCCCGCTCGGCAAAGGCGGGATCGAGCCGGGAGAAGGTGAAGCGGGAGATGGCCGGAATGTTGGAGCGAAAAGGCAGGACCTCGGCCCCCCCCGGCAGGATATCGTCCGTGGTGATGTGGTCCCCCAATTTGATCAGGATCTCGGCCTGAAAATTTTCCGGGACGGGTTGTTTGCGTGGTATGGGCTTGATATTGGGGCCCCGAACAATCACCACCCCCTCTGTTTTTCGAGGCGGCGCCTGCAGCAGCGGCTCCCGGCCCAGGGTCAGGCGACGGCGGGCAGGGGAGGGCAGGCGCAGAGGATAACGCAGGGGATCGACCACCCGGCCCTCGAGCGCCAGCAGCGCACCGGCCAGGGGATTGACCAGGAAGACCCGGGCGTTGGGCGTGCCGCTGCGCCCTTTGAAATTCCGGTTGTAGGAACGGAAAGAAACGCCATCATGGGGTGGGGCGCCGCCCATGCCGATACAGGGGCCGCAGGACGCTTCCAGGACGCGGGCACCGGCGGAGATCAGAGAGGACAAGGATCCATCGGCGGCCAGACGGCCCACCACTTGCCGCGACCCGGGATTGACCAGGAGGTTCAGGTGGGGCGCCAGGGTCTTTCCTTGCAGCAGGCGGCCCACGGCCTGCAAAACTTCATAAGAGGAATTGGAGCAACTGCCGATG
>JALOOY010000128.1 GCA_025454185.1 Thermodesulfobacteriota bacterium | reverse complement strand
AGGGTGGTTCGTTGACAATTAGTAATTGATGAACTCGCAAAAAGTCCGAAAGGGAGTCATTGCGAGGAGTGAAGCGACGAAGCAATCCCCAGGAATCTGATAGTTAGCCCGGGGGATTGCTTCGCTCCGCTCGCAATGACGACTTTTTGCGAAACCATCGTAATTGACAATTGACAATTATCAATTGCCAATCGATGACGAACTACTTTTCCTCCCGCTGAATCCGCTCCCGGAATTCCCGGACCGCCTCGGGCAGATGCCGGCGCAGAAATACCGCTTGTTCCAGGAGAGCGGGCTTTTTCAAAAGAGGATAGGCCGGGTGGGCCGGGGTCAATTCCGGTGTTCCCAGAAAATCCACCGGGATCCTTTCCCGGATTTGCAGGACCAGATCGATGAGCGGGAGGGCCGAGGCCGGCGAGGGATAGGCCCAGCCCAGGCGGCGCAGGCATTCGAAACGGAACTGGTCGGTAAGCAGAAAAAAAGGATCCAGCAGTTTTCCCACCTGGTCCGGGGACAGAGACTCGAATTCGTAACCGCTCCCCAGACCGTAGACTCCCATCAACAAATCATAAACCAGGACCCGGCTTTTGGGAATGTCCTCACAAAGAAACAGGAGAAGCGGGTCCGACAGGTCCCGGATGCGGGTGTGTTCGTCCAGGTCGGGAGGCCCGGGGAAAAAGCGGCGCCATTCCCGAAAACCCCTGCGGGCGGCTTTTTTCAGCTTGTGGTCTTCCAGCGAGACGGTTTTGTTCATGGCCACAAACCCGAAATACCGTTCGGCCTTCGGCGAAAAATTTTAGTACGAAAATAAAGACGAACATCCAACAATCAACATCGAACGTCCAACATCGAAGCCGATTCTTTCGTAGGGGTGGGGTTTATCCCCACCCGCCCCGGGATCGCCCAGGTTGGGCCAGGGGGTATAAAATTCCTCCCCGCAAATATAACGTTTATATTAGTTTATTCAACACTTGAAGAAAAGACTTTTCCATGAGCCGGCGGTGCGGTCAGGCAGGGCTGTATCCAAGGGCAGCAAGGGGCCGAATCATGATTTCGATCCAGGATCTTTTAAGCAGGATCCGCTGGGACAAAAACTTCGGGAAAGGTAGTTTCGAGATCGGCTACTTCGACCATGTCGAAAGAAAAATAATCCGGGTCCCCCTGCAGGAACTCCACTTCGAGCCGGGGAACAGCTTCTCCTTTGATCTGCATACCGCGGGCGGAGAGGTAATCACCATCCCTTTTCACCGGATCAGGGAAGTCTGTAGGGACGGCCTTCCGATCTGGAGCCGGGAGAAGGGACCATGACCGATCCTTCTGGAATCCTGCAATGGGACTTCCCGGAGACACCGGGAACGAGGTTTCATTCCTAATCTAAACTGATTTTTTGGCAATCCTTGAGCAGCAGCATAAGTTGTAAGGGCTGGATGGGCGAGGGCTCGAAGCCGAAGCGCTCATAAAAAGAACGGGCGCGGTCGTCTTTGGCCTGGACGAAAATGGCCCGGATACCTGCCAACTCTGCGGCTTGCACAGTCCGCAGCACGGCGTCCCGCAACAAACCCCGACCGATCTTTCTACCCTGGTGCCGGATATCCACGGCCAGACGGGCCAGAAGCATCACCGGTATCGGGTGCCGGGCCAACCCTTTCCGAACCCGTTCGGGGGCAACGACGTGATCCACGGCCCCGACCGCCAGGCTGTAAAAGCCTACAATCAGCCGTTCCTTGACCGGGCAAACCACGAAGGTCCGGACGGCATTCGCCTGTTGATTTTGCAGTGCATGTCGCCGCAGCCAATCGTTAAGGGGAACCCGGCCGCAGTCGAAACCAGCGGTTTCATGTTCTTTCGCCAGCAGAACCGGGGCGGCATAGAGGGCGGGCGTGACCGGAAGGGATTGGGGCACGCTACCTTTCCCAGACTGCCGGTTTGGTCAGGAGCTCCCGCAGTCCTTTGCTGGCCTTTGCGGGTTTTTCGAGGGCTTCTTGAAAAGCCAGCCAGGTTTCTTCCCCCACCATGAAAAAACGTTGATCCAGGAGGGTCTGTTCCGCCTTTTCGCAAACGCTGGTCAGGACAAATTCGGTGATGCTTTTCCGCGTCACCTCGGCGGCCCGCTGTATCAGAGCGGCCTCCTCCGGGGTCGTGCGCAGCCCCAACCTCCCGGAGCGGACCAGGGAAGCACGCTTACGGGGAAGGTTCGCGGCTGTTCTGTTTTGAGCCATGATGGATTCCTTCTCTTTTTGTTAATGTATGATCAATGTACATACAGTAATAAAGATTGTCAAAGATTATTTCAGCCGAAAATGGTTTACTTCGGCTCCAGGGCCTTGACCAGTCCGCGGATCATGGTGTTGTAAGGGGTGGCCAGGCCGGCCTGGAGGCCGTATTCGCAGATTTTGCCGTTGATGTAATCGATTTCGGTCTGGCGGCCGGCTTCGATGTCCTGCAGCATGGAAGGCTTGTGGTTGCCGGCATTCTTGATGTACTGGAGTGCGTAGGGGTAGAAATCCGAACCCAGGGCGAATTCATTGGCCCGGGCTACCGCTACTCCTTCTTTAATCAAAGCCTCGACCAGGTTGAAGAGAAAGGGGTCGGTAATGGTTTCGACCATGGTCTTACGGGTTACGGCGCAGACCGGGTTCATGCAGGCGTTGAGCACCGCTTTGCGCCAGACCATGTTTTTGATCTGATCGGTATGCTCGGTGTCCAGTCCGCATTCGGTAAAGACGCTGCAGATCCCCAGGGCGGCCTCTTTGGAGGCCGGGTCAAGCTCCTGGAGGAAGTGGGGCCGATGATGGAAGGCGATCCGGGTATGGGCCGGGCCCAGGGGGACGCAGCCGTAATTGACTACCCCGCGCAGCACCGCCTGGGCCCCGAGATTTTGGGCCAGCACCAGTTCGGTGTCGATGCCGTTCTGCCAACTGATCACGTAACGCCCTTCCGCCGCAAACCCTTCCAACGCCGAGGCGATCAAAGGCAGGGCCGTGGCCTTGACGGTGACGACGATCACATCCGGCGGATCCGCGATCAGCTCCTCGATACGGGTCGTCGTTTTGGCTACCCTGACCTGCAGGGTATCGGCCCCTTCGATGATGATGCCGGGGTCCCGGGCCGGCGCCAGAAGACCGGGCACGACGTCACATAGCGTAACCGCGTAACCACCCTTCGTCAAAAAGGCCGCCACGATAGCGCCGACCGGGCCGGCGCCGATGACGCCGAATTTTTGGGGTCGGTAGGGGCTGACGGTCATCATGTCTATACTCCTTGCTCCAGAATCCCCAAGGCTTCCGCATCGAGGAGTTTGATGCCGTTGCCTTGCAGGATCTCGACGGCCCGATCGTTGTCGCTGAACCGAAAGACCAGGGCCGCTTTCCCGGCGGCCGTGCCGGTTCCGGCCAGGGAATACATGTATTCCACATTGATCTGGGCTTCCTTAAAAAGATAGAGGACCTTGGCCAGGCTGCCGGGCGTATCTGCGATCTCGGCCACGATGACGTCGTCCACCCGGGCCGGAAGCTGCTTTTCCATGATCACCCGCCGGGCGGTGGCCAGGTCGGAGACGACCAGCCGCAATACCCCGAAGTCCGAGGTGTCACAAATGCTCAGGACCCGGATGTTCAGACCGGCCTCGGCCAGGGCCCGGGTAGCTTCGTATAGCCGGCCCGGGGCATTTTCCAGAAAAACGGACAACTGCTTCAACTTCATGACGGCCTCCCCCTTTACCCTAACGCTGATTAGTCCTCCGGCCCCTCCGGCTGGCCGATCATCCGGCGTTCGGAGCAACCTGAAAATAATTCCGGGGAATCTTCGGCTCGGACAGGGCCGACAGATTCGGGACCGGATAGCGGTAGGCCCCTTTCCGGCCGATGTATTCCAGCCCTTGCCGCACCCGTTCAAAGTCCTGGAAAGGTATGGCAAAAGTCATTTCCTGGTCCTGGGTGCCGGCAAAGACCCTTTCCCCGGGGCCGGGGACCATGTAGGTCGATTCCCCGGTCTGGACCACTCCGGCCAGCCAGAGGGAACAGCCCAGCCGGCCGGTGCTCGAGGACTTCAGCCCGGTACCTTTGCCGAAATTTCCGGCCTGGATCAGGCTCAGGATCTGGGCCGGATTGCCGTAAATTACAGCCAGGTCCGGGTCCTGCTCCCATCGGCCCAGAGGGGCCAGCCAGACTTCGCGCAATTCCCCGAAAGGCCAGCGGGGATACGTGGCTTCCATTACCTTGGCGAATTCGGGATCATTCTGGTAAGGGCCGGCGATGGCCCCTTCCAGAAAGATATCGGGGGCCACGTGTCCCAGGAAGACATTCGGCAGCGGGCAGCCGTGGTCCTCCTTTTTAAAGCCCATGGTCCAACCCAGGGTCCGGGCGGCCGTCATTCCCTGGCAGACGGTCAAAGAGTGGCCCAAATCCTTCAGGGGATAACGGATTTTCTCCGGAGCCTGGTCGCCTTTTCGGGCCAGTTTCACCCCCACCGGCAGCGTGGTCAAACGGACCTGTTTGTCCAGGGTTTCCAGTAGCCTTTTTGCGGTCGCGGACATGGCTCCCTCCTGTTGGTGATTGGTTTTCTTGCATTTATCCTACCCTAATTGCTGAAAACAGCAAGGGATTAAATAGGGATCAAATAATGATAGATGTACAGTTTTTCATCCACATTAAACGTTTTCATCCGGCAGTACAATGTGCAGGAATATTTTATTTTTAATTAATTTCAATATGTTGCTCTGATAGATTTTCCGCGTGGCATTCAAATTGCTTAATAAGCATACAACGAGGCGGACATAAACTGAAGAACATTTTAGGACGGATTTCACTCCGGAATGGACCGGACCCGAAGCACCCTTTTTTGAAAGGAGGCGTCCATGGAAAAAATGAAAAAAATCGTCAAAATACTTCATATCGACCGCAACTGGAAGATTACCTATCTGATTATCCGCAAGGGGATCTTGATGAAATCCTATCTTTCCCTGGAATCCACTTTGTCCATGGTGAAAAAGGATTTTTTCGATCTGATCCTATCTGAACCCCAGAACCTGGCTATCCTGAAGGCCTGAAATCGAAATTAAAAAATAAAAAAGGTTGACAATATTTTCCAGATCGGTTACCCAATAACCATGTTCGCCCAGCAATCCAGGCCAGACTTTTATTATTTTTATTATACGCGGCGGGGGACCGGTCTGCCCAGGGATTGATTTCATTTATTTCGAAATTCAAAAAGCCGTGAGCAGATGCCAAGCTCACGGCTTTTTTTTTGGGGAAAAGAGGATGTCAAACCATGAATATCGTGTTGATCGGACCCCGGTGTTCGGGAAAAACTACGGTGGGCCGGCTGCTGGCCGAGAGGACGGGAAAGACGTTCCGGGACACGGACGCCCTGGTGGAAGCCATGGTGGGCAAGACCATTGAATCACTGATAGCCACCCGGGGCTGGGAAATTTTCAGAGTTCTGGAGAAGCGGGCCGTCGCCACCCTGGCGGCGAAAGACCGGCAGGTCATCGCCACCGGCGGCGGGGCGGTAGAGGACCGGGACAACGCCCGCAACCTGGCCGAGCGGGGCTTCGTGGTCTGGCTGGACGGCCGGCCGGAAATTTTAATGGGGCGTCAGGAAGCCCAGCAGCGGTCAGGATTGGTTCGGCCCTCCCTGACCGGCCAAGATCCATTGGGGGAAATGCGCCGGGTCCTGGCAGCCCGGAGAGGCCGGTATGAGAGCATTGCCGCACTGCGAATAGATACCACCGACCGGACCGCCGCTGAAGCGGCCGACGAGATCATAGCCACGCTGCAGCAGGAAGGGGAACAGCCTCATGGCCGGTAATACCTTCGGGACCCTTTTCCGGGTGACCACTTTC
>JALOOY010000127.1 GCA_025454185.1 Thermodesulfobacteriota bacterium | reverse complement strand
CCTGGGGCCCCCCGGTGCGGACCTGCAGCGTCCCGGAAATCGTCCGGATTCATTTGCGCTTTCCAGGTCAGGTGGTGACGACTCTTCCCGCCAATCCTCTTCCCGGTCAGACCCCTCACCCCTGATCCCAGGGCCCAGGCCGGGGTGCGCGCCTGCCCCGATTAGACCTTAAAGTTTTTTCCCGATTCGCCGATAACAGATAGAGAAAAATTCGAACAAAACCCTCAGGACCAAAGGTGCCGGTCCGGCCGGCTCCCGGAAGAATTTTATGATGAAGTTCACCAGCCTTTCGCTTGGCCTCCCAGCGTTTTTCCTTTTTCCCCGGTCTACCGTGAAGATCGTAAAAAAGATTTTTTTTGCCGGTATGCTTTTCTTATTTCTTCTTACGCCCTGGCCGGGAGACCGGGTCTACAGCCAGGTCTTTTTTTCCAGCCCGGAAACCTGGCAGGCCCGGATTCAACTGGAGTTCGGCCCCGGGGCCTTGGTCCGGGAACCGGAACTGGATCAAAAACTGCGTCAGGCCCTCTTGCAGCAGGCGGGCCGGCAGGGCGCGGCTTACCACTTGGCCGGCCAGGAGACCCCGGCCCGGGGCCGGAGTTATGTCCTGTCCCTGGAAGGATCGGGGGGCCTGGACCAGCTAAAAAAAATGCTGCGTCTGGCCGCCGACCCCACGGTGCTGCCCGGAGACGGCCCCCTGGCCCTCGAATTGACCGGTAATATCCGTTCCGGCGAAGTTCTGCCCCTGGCCCTGGCCTCCAACCCTTCCACCGGTTTTATCTGGGAAATCACGGCCCTGGATGACCAAAAAATCCGCCGGCGGGAAGGCCAGGCCCTGCGGGCCAAAAGTCCTTTGCTGGGAGCCCCCATGACCCAGACTATCGTCCTGGAGGGATGGGGCGATGGGGAAACGACCGTACAGATCACCTACCGGCGTCCCTGGCTTGCCGACCAGCCGGCGGAGAGAAAAACCACCATCCTTCTGCCCGATTTAAGCCTGGCCGTGGCTCCGGAAGAACCCGCCCCGGCCCCGCAGCTCCCGGTCGCTGCCGCCGACCCCGTTGCGGGGGTGGAGCCAGACCAGCCCCTGTTACTGCTCGACGCCACCTTCGACTGGCGCAACCAAAGCGGACAGAATTACCTGCCGCCGGTCCGCAATCAGGGTTCTTGCGGAAGCTGCTGGGCCTTCGGGACCGTAGCACCCCTGGAGGCCGTCCTAAAGATCAGGCAGGGTCTATCGGTCGATCTGTCGGAACAGTATCTGGTCTCCTGCAGCTTCAACGAAGCCTACGATTACGGGTGCGGCGGCGGCTGGTTCGCCCACCAATACCATCAATGGAAGGTCCCCCCGGGAGAACCTCTCAGCGGGGCCGTAAAGGAAGCCGATTATCCTTACACCGGGACGGATTCCGCCTGTACGCCCCCCCATACGCATCCCCAGAAAATCACGAACTGGCGCTATGTGAACCCCAGCAATCCCTATAGTATCCCCTCCGAGAGCGCCGTCAAAAACGCCATTGCCACCTATGGACCGCTGGCGGCCGCGGTTTGTGCCGGACCGGCCATGGCAGCCTACCGGGGAGGGATTTTCGCCACCGATGAAGGCCGCACCGCCTGCAACGGCAGCGTCAACCACGCCATCGCCCTGGTGGGCTGGAATGACAGCGAGGGCACCTGGATCATGCGGAATTCCTGGGGCGCCTCCTGGGGCGAGGGCGGCTACATGCGCATCAAAAGGAATGTTTCCAACATCGGGTATGCCGCCAATTACGTGACCTATGATCCTCCGCCGCCCAGCCAGTTCACGGCCAGCCACTGGGTTTATCTGCCGCTGGTGACCCAATTTTATTTCAACGGGGATTTCGAGGCCGGCCCCACGGTAAATTGGAGCCAATACTCGGAAAAGAACTGGGAACTCATCATGAACCTGGGGGACTATTCCTCCCTGGGACTCTACAACCACCAGGGCCGCTACGCGGCCTGGCTGGGCGGGGACTATTCCGAGACATCCATCATTTCCCAGCAGATGACCATACCTTCGACAGCCGGCCGTCTGGGCTACTGGTACTGGATCGATTCCGTCGACAGTTGCGGATATGATTTTGCCCATGTCGAATTCGCGGGGACCCTGTTGAAATCGTATAATCTCTGCTACCTTCAGGATACGGGGGGCTGGGCCTACGAATCCGTTGATATCACCCCGTACCGGGGCCGGACCGGGGTCTTGTCCTTCAAGGCGACCATCGACCCTGACCCTGATTTTATCAGCAACTTGTTCCTGGACGACATAACTTTCAGCAGCGGCACGACACAACCTTCCTTCTCCCGGGGCACTGTGGCGGCGCCGGCACCCTCCCTGTCCCCCTCCGGCGGGGCCCGCCGCAAAACGGACCGGGGGAGGCCCTGAGGAAAGGCCGGCCCCGTCAAAAATACCGACCTGTCCCGCTCTTAGCCCCCAGGAGTTCTTGCGGGAGGCGCATATTTACATCCCCCCCCGCCTGTGCTACATTGTGCGCACCTGGGGGATTGCTTCCTGCCCCCGCTCAAAGGAGAACTTTCTTGGCCCCGATCCCGGCAAATAATCCGCTGCGTCTCATTCCCGTCCTGCTGCTCACCGTCCTGCTCTTCGCCGCTCCGGGCTGGGCCGGCCCGGCCCCGGCCCGTTTCCTCTCCTCCGCGCAATGGCAGGCTGAAATTCACTGGGCCTTCCCTGCGGAAGTCGCTCTTCGAGAAAAACAGATCGACCGCCTCTTCCGCGAAACGCTGACCGGGCGCTTGCGCTCCGCCCGCATTCAACCGACCCTGCGCAAGGAAATCACCGCTGATGGCGACCTCTCCTACACCCTGCTGCTGGCGGGAGCGGAAGGCCGGGAACAGTTCCGCGAGGCCCTGTTTTACGTGGCCGACCCGACCCTGCCCTTTACGGACGGGCCGACCCGCCTCATTCTGGAGGGCGGCCTCCGCCGGGGGGAAGGCCTGCCCCTCAGGCTCGAGACCAACCTGGCCAGCGGTTACCTCTGGGAGGTGGAGGCCCTGGAAGGAACCGGGACGGTGCGGCAAGAGGAAATGGCCTTTGCCGCCCGGGGCGACGGTCTGGGCGTTTCCGGAAAACAGGTCATCCCGCTGGAGGCGCGGGATGACGGCGCGGTCATCGTCCGCCTGCGGTACCGGCGGCCCTGGGTCCAGGACCGCCGGCCGGAAAAAATCCTGACCCTCAAGGCCGATCGGTTGGAACTCATTGCCGATTTGACCGACCCCCGGCCGGCGCCGGCCCTGAAGGAAGCGGCCCTCTCCGGCGCGGCCCCCCTGAGCGCCGAACCGCTCCTGGACCTTCCGGTTTCCTTCGACTGGCGCGGCGCAGGTATCCTGACCCCGGTTCGCGACCAGGGCAACTGCGGCAGTTGCTGGGCCTTCGGGACCATCGGCCCTTTCGAGGCCAACTTGAAGTGGAAAAAAGGGCTGAACGACGGGCAGGCGGACCTCTCCGAGGAATTTCTGCTTTCCTGTAACACCGAAGGGTATAGCTGCAACGGCGGCTGGTGGGTCCATGGTTATCACTTTAACCAAACGGCCCCCAACCAGAGCCAGCCCGGGGCGGTCCGGGAAGCGGATTTTCCCTACCTGGCCGCCCAGACTTCCTGCAGCCGGGACTATGGACATCCCTACCGAATCACGGGCTGGCATTATGTGGGCAACGACGGAAGCATCCCGCCGGCGGAGTCTCTTAAAAATGCCATCTACACCTACGGTCCGGTGGCCGTGGCGGTCTGCGCCGGTCCGAACATGCAGAGTTACCGGGGCGGTGTGTTCAGCGTCGATGAAAAAAATTACTGCGGCGGCGGCGTCAACCACGCGGTGGTCCTGGTGGGCTGGAACGACAGCGAGGGGACCTGGATCATGCGGAATTCCTGGGGCGCCGACTGGGGGGAAGGCGGCTACATGCACATCAGCCGGGCGGTTTCCAACATCGGCTACGCGGCCACGTACGTGACCTACAGCAACCCCTTTACGCCCAGCTACTGGTTTTATTTTCCCCAAATCCTGCACGGCGCGGTCGGACCGGCGCCCGGCCTCTCCCTGAAAAACGGAGACTTCGAGTCCGGCCCCGACGGGTCCTGGACGGAATCATCCACCAACGGCTTCGGCCTGATCACGAACCAGGGCGGGGGCCTGCCGGTCACGCCTCACAGCGGATCCTGGGCCGCCTGGCTGGGCGGCGCCGACTTTGAGCTCTCCCTAGTATCCCAGCGCATAACCATCCCCGCCGGAGCCGAGACCCTGCGCTTTTTCTACTGGATAGGTTCCCAGGAGACCTGTCATCCCTCCAGCCCCTACGATACTGCCGAAGTCCTCCTGGGCGGCGTCAGCCTCCATACCTATGAATTGTGCACCGGGACCAATACCGACGGCTGGCGGGAGCAGGTAATCGCCATTGCCGGGTTTCAGGGGCAAACGCTGGACCTGATCTTCAAGACCACTACCGACGTTTCCATCAACAGCAATTTTTTTCTGGATGATGTGGGGATAACCACCAGCGCGGGGGAGCGGCTACCGGTTCTGTCCCGGGGGGCACCTTAACTTCTTGCCTTGTTCAAGACCGACTCGTTTTGACCAACCAAGCGGTCCAGCCAGTAAGCCAGCCGGTATTTCCGTTTTGTTTCGATGTTCGATGTTGGACGTTCGAGGTTGAATGTTCGTAGTTTGTATTTAGGGAGTTATGCCGTCCCAGCCGGCCAGCCGGGCCAGGAGCCACCAGAAGGCTTGACCCTTCAGTTTGCAGAATAATTTCTGCGCGTTGGTATACGCCGAATGGTTGCAGGAACTTGGGAGACTTGCGCAGTAAACCGGATTTCCGGCACACCAGGAGTCACACCAGGTGCAGCTTCCTTCACTATTGTTCACATAGGGTCCCCCGCCGCTGGGATCGTAGCTCTCAATGTCGGCAAAATCGAAGACGATCTTCCCGTGGTCCCTGGCGTACTGGCGGACCATTTCGTTGTTCCGGGCCAGGGTCGCGCTCCCGCCGTCCGTATGACCGGTCATGTAGATAAACCGCATTCCTGGAAACTCGGTTTCCAGCCGGTGCAGGTTGTCCAGATAGCGCTGCACCGTCTCCACACTGTTGGTCGACTGCTGGCCGCACCAGGACCAAAGAGAATATCCATAATCCTTGCTTCCTGCCACCGCTCGGGTTCTGCTCAGACCCCCCTCCCCGTCCCAGTAATCGCCGGGCTCGATGTAGGTTTCCGGCGGATTGCCGTCATAGATACGGAAGGCGGGCGGGTTTTCGGGGGCCGGCAGACCGGCCGTGACAGCGTTGGTCCGAATGGCCACGCTGTATTTCGGGTCCCGGCCTTCCAGCCACTCCAAACCGCTGTTGATCTGGCCCCCATGGGAAGTGTGGGCATAGTGCAGGGTCAGCAGTGTGGCCCTTTCCAGCCAATAATCCGGGATCTTGCTGATATCCGTACAGGCATGGTCGACGATGATGGCTCCGGGGACGACCGTCGGGTCGGCCCGGAATATGACCGGGAAGTAAAGGTCTGCGGCCGGGGCCTCCCGGACCAATCCGGCGAATAAACCAAGCGACATGATCCACATCAAGGCGATCTTGCGGAAATATGCGTTCATGTGATCTTCCTGATGGTATTTTTTTTGAGAGAGTTGACGGGATTTTTATCGGCAGGTTGTGGAAAAAACTTTACTTATTTTGTCATCCCGGGCGTTGCCAACCCGGACCGCTCCAGGACGAAGAGATAGGATAGCCGCAAGGGCCGCCTTGCCAGAAAAAAGGGCCGGGCGGATACCCCCGCCCGGCCGTTTTTTTGCGGTGGTCGAATCCCGCCGG
>JALOOY010000126.1 GCA_025454185.1 Thermodesulfobacteriota bacterium | reverse complement strand
CGGGTCCTTCTTTTAACAGGACTTCAAAACCCCTTTTCAGGGCGTGCCCTTTGCCCCGGTTGGTCTGACCGGAAAGGACGCGCGCGCCCTTCCCTCGGGCTGTCTCCGCAGTCTTGTCCGTGGACCCGTCATCGACCACCAGAATATCCGTCATCCATTTCCCGGCCCCCTTCAGGACCTCTCCAATCCGGATTTCCACATTATGGGCCGGGATCAGTAAAGCAAATTTCATCTTACTCCGTGGGGTACGACTCTTCCCAGAGTGTCCATTCGCCCTGAGCCAGCAGGGTTCCCCCCTCGGTGATCTGGCCTGAAAAGCGCAGCATTTTCCCCAGGCTGCGCGTTTTCTTGACGGAAACGACCAAGCGCTCCCGGCCGCCGGGTGGATGGGGAAAGGTCACCCGGTTCAGTCCCAGCAGGTACCCGCCCCGCGGTTTATCCTCCTGCCATTCCGTATCCAAAGCCAGCAGGACCATCCCGGCCGCCTGGGCCGCCATTTCCAGCAGCAAGGCCTGGAAAAAAGAAGCCGGAGTCCGATCGGAGAGGTAATAATTGTTCGCGGACCAGCCCATTGAAAAAACCCCTTCCTCCCCGGGGACGATCCGTTCGACCCGGTCCACAAAAAAGAAAGGGAAACGGTGGGGAAGAGGAGCTATGGGTTGCATTCTTTATAACCTACCTCGGATTTTTTAGCTAAACTCGAAATCCGAAATCCGAAATCCGAAACAAAAAACAATTTTCAAAATTCAAATAACCCAAACGCTTCCTTCCTTTGGCAGGAGGACAAAAAGTATAACCCACATACTTGGCTGGCCACTAATACGCCGGGAATCGGATGTTTTGAATTTCGAATTTCGGTCATTCGAATTTGTTTCGGATTTCGAATTTTGAATTTCGAGTTTAACCTTTCATCCGTACGGTAATTACTTAACCTTAGCCCCCGGCGGCATCTCCCCTTCCGGCACGACGATTTTGAGGTGTTCCCCGTCGTTGGCGGCCAACAGCATGGCCTGGGACTCCACCCCCATCAGCTTGGTGGGCTGCAGGTTGGCCACCACCACGATATGCTTTCCTACCATTTCCTCCGGTGAATAATCCTGGCCGATCCCGGCCACCAGGGTTCGCTGCTCTCCGAGATCGATCTCCATCCTGATCAGCTTTTTCGATTTGGGCACCCGTTCGGCCGACAACACCCGGGCCACCCGCAGGTCCCATTGCTGAAAGGCCTCGATGGGCAGTCCCGTCTGTGGCGGGACCGGAGACGGGGCGGCCGGGGCCTGCGGAGCCGCCTCCACCTGCTTCTTCGGCGGGGGCGTCGCCGCGGGGACCTCTTTCTTCACTTCGATCCGCGGGAACAGGGCCGGTCCGACTTCGACCGGGCTGCCCGGCGGCAGGCCGCCCCAATCCAGTACCCGGTCCCACTGGGGCACCGGGGCGTCGTACTGCAGGCCCAGCCGGGTCAACATCTGCTCCGCGGTCTGGGGCAGGAAAGGGGCCAGCAATAGGGCCACCTGACGCAGGGTTTCCGCCAGAAAATAGAGTACCGTCTGGAGTCGGTCGGCCTTGCCCGGGTCTTTGGCCAGGGTCCAGGGCGCCTGGGCGTCAATGTACTTGTTGGCCCCGTCGATCACCTCCCAGAGGCTCATCAGGGCCTTGTGCAAAGCGAACTTCTGGACTTCCTGCCGCACTTCCCGGGCGCATCGGGCCAGGAGGTCTTTCAGGGCCTCTTCCTCCGCTCCGGTCTCTCCCGGCACCGGCACCAGACCGCCCGAGTATCTGGCAATCATGGTCAGGGTGCGGCTGAAACAATTGCCGAGATTGTTGGCCAGGTCGGCATTGATGCGCTGGATCAGGCCTTCTTCACTGAAATGGGCATCGAGGCCAAAGACCATCTCCCGCAGAAAGAAATACCGGACAGCGTCGACCCCGTATTTATCCTTGAGGTCCCGGGGCCGGATCACATTGCCCAGACTCTTGGAGATCTTGGACTGTTCCAGATTCCAGTAGCCGTGCACGTTGAGGTGGCGGTAAGGCTCGATACCGGCGGCCTTCAACATGGTGGGCCAGTAAATGCCGTGGGGCTTGAGGATGTCTTTGGCGATAATGTGTTCCGCCGCCGGCCAGAAGCGGGAATACAGGGCGTCATCCGGATAACCCAGCCCGGAAAGGTAGTTGATCAGGGCATCGAACCAGACATAGGTCACGTACCGGTCGTCAAAGGGCAGGGTGATCCCCCAGGTCAGCCGGGACTTGGGCCGGGAAATACACAGGTCTTCCAGGGGCTCGCTCAGAAAGGAAAGGACCTCGTTGCGGTAGCGCTCGGGCCGGATAAAATCCGAGTTTTCCCGGATGTAACCGATAAGCCAATCCTGGTAGGCGCTCATGCGGAAAAAATAGTTGGCCTCTTTGACATAGTGCAGTTCCTGCTTGTGATCCGGACAACAACCGTCCACCAGTTCGCGGTCCACGTAAAAGCGCTCGCAGCCGACACAGTAATGGCCTCCGTATTCGCTGAAATAAATGTCGCCGGAGTCGTAGACCCGCTGCAAAATTTGGGTGACCACCCGGATATGGGCTTCATCGGTGGTGCGGATGAAACGATCCGGCCGGATGTTCAATTCCGGCCAGGCCTCTCGAAAGAGCCGGCTCACGCGGTCGGCATAGGCCTTGGCATCTTTTCCTTCCTTCTGGGCGGCCTGGACCACCTTCTCCCCGTGTTCATCCGTTCCGGTCTGAAAACGGGTCGCATAGCCCAAAGACTGATAGAAACGATTCAAGGTGTCGGCTACCAGGGTGCTGTAGAGATGGCCGATGTGGGGCTCGGCGTTCACATAGTAGATGGGTGTGGTGACGTAATAAACGGGATTCACGAGGGCTTATCCTTTTTCTTTTTTTAGCGGGGCCGCTTTCTTGCACAACTCGGCAACTTTGAGGATTTTTTCCTCTCTTTCTTCCGTCTCCACCACGATGGTCCCGTCCATGATATTCTGACGGAGAACTTTGACCGGCCCCAGGGGGCTGGGGATGGTCTTGCCGATCTTGGGAAAATCTTTTTTCAGCTCCTGATAGGTCTCGTACTCATAGGTCAGGCAGCACATGAGGCGCCCGCAGATGCCGGAGATCTTGGTCGGGTTCAAAGGCAGATTTTGTTCCTTGGCCATCTTCACTGAAACGGCCGCGAAATCGGGCAGAAAAGAGGAACAGCACAGTTCCCGGCCGCAGGGCCCGAGACCACCCAGCAGTTTGGCCTCGTTACGCACGCCGATCTGGCGCATTTCGATCCGGGTATGAAAACGGTGGACCAGGTCCTTGACCAGTTCCCGAAAATCGATCCGGCCGTCGGCCGTAAAATAGAAAATAACCTTGCTGCCGTCGAAAAAACACTCCACCCGGACCAGCTTCATGGGCAGCTTGCGTTCCTTGATCCTTTCCAGACAGAAGTGGAAGGCCTCCTTTTCACGATCCTGAACCTTCCTGAATTGGTCCAGATCCGCCTCGTTGGCCATGCGGAAAATCTTCTTGTATTCCTTGCCTTCTTCGATCTGTTCCACTTTGATCGGGGCCCGGACCACCTGGCCCAGGCCCAGTCCTTGTTCCGTCTTGACGATGACCTGATCGCCGCACTTCAAGACGAAATGGCCGCAGTCGAAATCATAGATGGACCCGGTCTGGTGAAAGCGGATACCTGCTATTTTTAATATCTCTTTTTCCATCAACGTTTTCTGAATAATTTATTTAGCTTTTTCGTTAAGTTAGAAATATATCATGTTTTTGAGGCCCTGTAAAATGCTTTTGCGCCATCACGCCCCAGGCTCGGGGCGAGCACTTACTAAGGCACCAATTTTATCCACATTCGATGTTCGATGTTGGACTTTCGATGTTCATCTTTATTGTTAAGTCCGCGCCATCTTAAGCCAGAGCATTTCCCAGGCCAGTTGCGGATTGGCCGGACCGGTCAGGTACTCGGCCGTGCGGTCGATCAGGGCCAGGCGCCTCAGCCAGACCGAAGCCGGATGGCGGGCGGCCAGGGCCGCCACCCGGTCTCGCTGGACCGGCGGCAGCTCGCCGTTTTCGGTTAATCCCAGAGAGGCGCCCAGGATGTCCCGCAGGCAGACCCGCCCCATTTCCAATTTCTCCAGCATCTCCTCTCGGGAACCCAGCCATTTCTTGATCCCTTCCAGCAGGATCGCGCTCTTGTGCGGAGACAGGACCTCCAGTTGCTCGAGCCAGGCCTGGTGCTTCTCCCAGAACCCGGTCTGCTTATACCGCAGGGCCCGGCCCAGGCTGCCTCCGGAGAGCCGGCTCAGGGAAGCGGCCTCTTCCGCGCTCGCCCCCTCCTCCAGCAATTTTCGGGCAATCACGGCAAAGGGCAGGGGGATAAAAGCGATGGCAAGGCAGCGCGAAACCAGCGTGGGAAGAATGTCTCCGAGGTCATTGACCAGCAGGACGAACACGTTGCCGGCCGGCGGCTCTTCCAGGGTCTTCAGGAAGGCATGGGCCGCCTCGATTTTCAGGTGCGAGGCCTTGTCGATCAGGCAGAGGCGGACCCTCCCCATATAGGGCGGAAAATTGATTTGTTCCTCCAGACCGCGAATCTGGCCGATCCGGATATATTGGGACCCTTCCGGCCTGAGGTGAACGAAATCCGGATGATTCCCCTTTTCCAGCTTCAGGCAGGAATCACACAGGTCACAGCCCCCCTCGGGCCCCGGCTGCCGGCAGTTTAAGGCCTTGGCCAGTTCCAGGGCCGTCTTTTTCTTGCCGATCCCGTCCAGACCGGAAAAAATATAGGCGTGATGGAGCTTGCCGGTTTGCATAGACAGCTTGAGGAGCCTCGTGGCCCGCTCCTGCCCTTCTATGGCTTGAAAGGACATGCGTTAATACGACAACAAGACGAACATCCAACATCGAACATCGAACGTCCAACATTGAATTAAAAGACGCAGGACCAAACCTTTTCTTTATCCTTTCACCTTTCACCTTTAACCTGCTGTTATTATGCCCGAACTTCCCGAAGTAGAAACCATTGTCCGCGGTCTGCGCCGCAAGCTGATCGGCAAAAAAATCGCAGCGGTCCGGGTCCGATCGGCCCGGGTCTTGGGACAGTCTCCTCTTGGTTTCCGCTGCGCCCTGGCAGGCGCCATCATACGGGAAATAGACCGCCAAGGCAAGTTCATCCTGATTTCCTGCGAGGGGGACCTCCTCCTGGTTGCCCATTTGAGGATGACCGGACAATTTCTGCTGGTCCCCCGGGAAACGGTGACCGACAAACATACCCATGTGATTTTTGACCTGGAGCCGGGACCGGAGCAACTGCGTTACCGTGACGTGCGCCAATTCGGCCGGCTGGAAGTCTTGACCAAGGCCAATCGCGCCTCCCATTCGCTGAATAACCTGGGTCCCGACGCCCTGGATATTGACGCCGTGACCTTTTTTCTAAATCTGCGGCAAAAAAAGCGGGCCATAAAACCCCTCCTCCTGGACCAGACCTTTCTCTGCGGGCTGGGCAATATTTACGTGGACGAGAGCCTCTACCGGTCCCGGATCCATCCCCTGACCCAGGCCGACTCCCTGAGTCGGGAGCAGGCCCGGGACCTGCACCGCCACATGCGCCGGATCCTGGGTCAGTCCATCCGGGCCAAGGGAACCACGGTCAGCGATTACCGAGGCCCCGATGGAATCGTGGGTGGATATCAGGCTTACCTGCGGGTTTATGCCCGCCACGGCGAGCCCTGCGGGGTCTGCGGGGCCATTATTCAAAAAACCCGCGTGGGGGGCCGGGGCACCCACACCTGTCCCGGCTGTCAACCTGGGTAGACAGGGTCCCCTCCGCAGCGGGAGATCTC
>JALOOY010000125.1 GCA_025454185.1 Thermodesulfobacteriota bacterium | reverse complement strand
GCCGCCGTGTTGGAATCGGTCCCGTCGACGATAAGCTGGACCTGGGCCGTCCGTCCGGCCTTCAGGTCTTCCTCGAAGCCCCGGTTGAGGCGGATCAGGGCCTGGACCCGGCCCCGATCCAGGAGGGACTGCACTTGATCCTCCTGTTCTACCCGGAAGGCAATATGAAAATAACCGGAGCGAACGAAGCGGCCGATCAGTTCCCGGCTGGCCACGCTGTTATCCAGGTCATAGACGGCCAGGGCCACGTTTTTGACATCGGTGGTCACCGCGTAACCGAACAGAACCATCTGGATTACCGGCATGGCAAAGACCACGCCCCGGGAGCGGGGGTCGCGGAGGATCTGGATGAATTCTTTGATCAGAATTTGTCTAAGGCGGCCCCACATGATCAGACCAGTCTCTTTTTGAATTTCTTCACCGCCAGGGTGAACATCAATAACCCGAAAACGGCCAGGAAAAGGCCTTCGACATACAATACGGTGGGGCCTACGCCTTTCAGATAAATGCCTTTCAGGAGGGCCACGAAGTATTTGGCCGGAACCAGATAGGTGATCCCCTGCAGCACCGGGGGCATGCTGGCAATGGGATAAGCGAAACCGGACAACAAAAAGGCCGGCAGAAAGGTCAGGACCAGGGCCAACTGGCTGGCCAGTAACTGGCTGCGGGTGACGATGCTGATCAACAGACCCAGAGAGAGAGTACCCACCAGGAAAATGGCGGCCTGGGCAAAGATCAGGGCGCTTTGGCCCCGCAAGGGCACCTGAAAAAGGAACTCACCCATCAGCACGGCCAGCAACACGTCGAAAAGGCCGATGAGGAAGTAAGGGATCAGTTTGCCGATGATCAGTTCCGGTCCCTTGACCGGGGTGGAGATGAGCTGTTCCATGGTCCCCTGTTCCCACTCCCGGGCTACGGTCAAGGACGTCAGCAGGGCCGCTATGACCATCATGATCACGGCGATCAATCCGGGGATGATGTAGTTGCGGGATTCCAGGTCGGCGTTATACCAGACCCTGGGCTGCAGCACCAGCGGCGGGGTTGGAGCCGTTCCGCCCCCGCGCCGAATTTCCTGCAAAAACAATTCCTGGGAGTAGGCGTTGACGATGGCCTCGGCATACCCGCCGGCAATGAGGGCCGTATTCGAGTCGCTGCCGTCCACGATCCACTGGACCGCTACCGGTCTGCCCGAGGCCGTCCGCCCGGCAAAATCCGGCGGGATCACCAGCGCGGCCAGGGCCCGGCGGGTGTCGATGGCCTCTTCCACCTGGGCATACCCTTCCAGCGTATGCTGAAGCGCAAAATAGCGGGAGCCCAGAAAATGGCTGAGCAGTTCGCGGCTGGCCTGGGTGCGGCTCTGATCCCAGACGACCAGAGGCACCCGGTCCACGTCGAGGGTCAGGGCATAACCGAAGAGCAGCAGCATGATCATGGGGATCGCTATGCCCATGCCCAGACTGCGGGGGTCCCGGAAGATGTGGATGAATTCTTTGCGGGCCAGGGCCCGGACGCGCTGCAGCCTCACTGCCGGAACTCCCCGGGCGCCTTTTCGGCCCGGTCCCGGGCCTCGATCAAGGACACGAAGACATCCTCCAGGGAGGGGATGATTTTTTCCGGCGTCGGGGTTTGAAAGCCGGCTTCCCGCAGACGGTCCCGAATAACTTCGGCCAGGGGTCTTCCCCTTTCGACCACCACGTGAAGCCCTCTGCCGAACAGGGCCGCTTCCTTCACTCCGGGGAGGGTGATGATGATTTCCAGGGCCTCCTGGGGGCGATCGGGGAAACACTCCAGCACGTCCTCGGTCATCGCTTCCTGCTTGAGGGTCTCCGGGGAACCCAGGGCGATCAACTCTCCCCGGTAGATCAAACCGACGCGGTCGCAGTACTCCGCCTCATCCATGTAATGGGTGGTGACAAAGACGGTCACGCCCCGGCCGGCCAGCTCATAGATCAAATTCCAGAACCGGCGCCGGCTGAGGGGATCCACCCCGGAAGTGGGCTCGTCCAGGAAGATGATCGGCGGTTCGTGAAGGATGGCGCAGCCCAGAGCCAGCCGCTGTTTCCAGCCCCCGGCCAGAAAGGCTGTTCGGGCCGATCGTCTGTCTTCCAGACCGGCCATGCGGATGACCCATTCCTTGCGCTCTTTCTTCTTATCCCCGGGGAGGTTGTAAATCCCGCCGTAGAAATTGATGTTCTCTTCCACGGTCAGGTCTTCGTACAGGGAAAATTTCTGGCTCATGTACCCGATGTGGGCCTTGATCTTTTCCGCTTCCCGCAGGAGGTCGAAACCGGCTACGGTCCCGCTCCCGCTGCTGGGGGCCAGCAGCCCGCAAAGCATGCGGATGGTGGTGGATTTTCCAGCGCCGTTCGGTCCCAGAAAACCGAAAATCTCCCCCCGCGGCACGGAGAAATTGACGCGGTTGACCGCCGTAAAGTCGCCAAAACGCTTCGCCAGGTCCCTGACCACAACGGCCGGTTCCTGCTCAGGAGCGGCCATGGACCGGGTCCTCCTTTTCGGCGGCCACCAGGGAGATGAAGACGTCCTCCAGGGACGGGGCCACAGGCCGGATAGCCGCGGGCGTCAGGCCCGCAGCGGTTAAAATATCCCCGGCTTTTTCGCCATCTTTCCGGGGTTCCCGGCTGATCAGGTGTACCCGGTCTCCGAAAAGACCGACCGCATCCCCTTTAAAAACCTCCCGCAGCAGTTCGCTCGCCCGGCGGGGTCTGGGGACCCGGATTTCCAGGATCGTCCCGGCCATCAACCGCTTCACTTCCTCCGGGGGACCCAGGGCCACCAGACGGCCTTCGTGTAATAGACCGATCCGGTTACACCGTTCGGCTTCGTCGAGATAGGAGGTGGAAATGAAAATAGTCACCTTTTCCTGCAGCAGTTGATAGAGAATGCGCCAGAAGTCGCGGCGGGAAACGGGGTCCACCCCATTGGTGGGCTCGTCCAGAAAGAGGACCTGGGGGGTATGGATCAGGGCGCAGGCCAGTCCCAGTTTCTGCTTCATGCCGCCGGAGAGGTTGCCGGCCAAGCGTTTCTTAAAGGGGGTCAGATTGCTGAAGCCCAGGAGGCGATCCACTTTTTCTGCGCGGCCTTTGCGGGGCACGCCGTAAATGTCGGCGTAAAAGTGGATATTCTCCAGGACGGTCAGGTCGGGATAGAGACCGAAACGCTGGCTCATGTACCCGATATGTTCTTTGAGGGCTTCCGCCTGTTGCCGGATGGAATAGCCGGCCACCCAGGCTTCGCCGGAGGTGGGCTCCAGGATGGCGGTCAGGAGGCGCATGGTCGTGGTCTTACCAGCGCCGTCCGGACCTACCAGACCGAAGATCTCCCCTGGCGGGACGGAAAGGGTCAGGCCGTCGATCGCCTTCAGGTCTTGGAAAGCTTTGGTCAGTTTATCGCTTTGGATGGCCGGTCTCACGAAGGCGCTCCTTAGCCGCCCGGCGTGCGTTCAGGTCCGGATCATTCGCCCAGGACGATTTCCGCATCGGCCGGCATGCCGGGCTTGAGTTCCAGCCGGGGGTTGGGCAGGTCTACCTTCAGGCGGTAGACCAGCTTGATCCGCTCTTTCTGCGTCTGGACATTTTTGGGGGTGAATTCCGCCTGGGAGGAAATAAAAACGATTTTCCCCTCGTAAGGGCGGTTCGGGAAGGTATCCGTAGTCACCCGCACCCTCTGGCCGACCTTGACCCGGCCCAGGTCGGTTTCGTCCACATACCCACGTAAATACACCCGGGTCAGGTCCCCGACAGTGACCACTGGGGTCCCCGGTGACACATATTCCCCCGCTTCCACGTTGTCTGAAAGGACCAGGCCGTCCAGGGGCGAAACCAGCGTGGCATAGCCCAGCCGGGTCTCGGCCAGGGCCAGGGCCTGTCGGGCCTGTTCCAGGGCCGCCCGACTCTGGTCGATTTTTTCCTGCCGGGGTCCTTTGCGGACGAGCAGCGCCGCTTCCCCGGCCTCCCGGATGCGGGCCTCGGCCGCCTCATGGGTGGTGCGGGCCTGATCGAATTCCCGTGTGGAGATGACCTCCCGGTCGTAAAGCCTTTTCTGCCGCTCGTGATCGAGTTGAGCCCGATTTCCGTCCGCCTGGGCCCGGGCCAGGGCCGCCTCGGCCTGGGCGATTTCCTCCGGTCGGGAGCCGGTGGTCAATTCGGCCAGTTGGGCCTGGGCCGAAGCCACCTGGGCCCGGCGCTGGGCGATTTCCCGTTCCAGGTCCTGGCTGTCCAGCCGGGCCACGATTTGTCCCGTCTTGACGGTCTCCCCTTCGGAGACCAGGCGTTCCACCACCCGGCCGGAGATCTTGAAGCCAAGATCCACATCGGTGACCTCGATGTTTCCGGAGAGGCGTAGGGTATTGGCTGCCGGGACCCGGCTATTCTTATAAAACCAAATGCCGGCGGCCAGCGCGGCGGTAAGCAGCAAAACCAAAGGGATGATCTTCTTTTTCATGGCAGCCATCTCGTCTGAAGTAACGCCTAAAGGACGGACCGGGGAGGGTTGGCGGCACTTCGTAATTTTTGGGTCTTCAGTCTCTTAATTCGGAATTTTCCGCTTCGCTGACCTTTTGCTTGAATATCTGGTGAATCAGATTTTTGTCGAATTCCCAGCCCTCCTGCAACAGGGCGTCTTTCTCTTTCGGTGTAAAATAATCCATGACGGGCAGGAAAAAATGTTTGTCCTCCTTCTCGATGTGTCGGGGATAAAATTCGGTCAGGAATTTCATCCGGTCGAGAATGATCGGGAGGGCGTCCGGTTCTCCCCGCAGATAGCGGCGTTTGGCTTCCACCAGTTCGGCCACGGTCTTCCGGCCCAGGCGATGTTCTTCCACCAACTCGTCCATGGTCTGCTGGTGTGCGGGGGACAAGGGCTTTTTACTTAAATCCCGGAAGAGTATATCCTCCTCCTTGCCGTGATGGCACTGGTCGGCGTACAGGCGGATGAACTGCACGGCCGCATCGATGAAATCCGGATCGATCGCCTTATCCTGTTCCCAGCGGGCGGCTTTTTTTCGTATCAGGGCGATCATCTTTTCGATCAGCCGGTGTTCGATCATTAAAGGGCCTATGGGCAGCATGATTCGCGTTCCCTCCTTGATTACCTGCCTGTCCAGATTTTATTGCTCCCAATGAATGCACGACACCGGACAGGACTCTATGGCCTCGTCGATGCATTCTTGGGGCCCGCCTTCAGGCAGGATTACCTCGGCCTTTTCCTTTTCCTCATTCAAGCCAAACACTTCCGGGCACAGTTCGGCACAGGTTCCACAGCCGATGCATTCTTCTTCTACGAGATAGACTTTCATCACCTTCTCCTCCCTAAGCAACGAATGACCCGTTCAGTGATACCCGTGCGCTTCACGACAGTTCGAGCGCATAGGGGAAAACCGTTAAAAACGACAGGACCCTTTTTGCCCACGACCACCGTATCCTCCACCCGCACCCCCCAGGAGCCGGTATAAAGTCCGCAGTTGCCGATGGCTATAACCACGTTGGCCGGCAGCGGGGGAGGCGCTTTCTCCCCATGAAAAAAGGCATGGCCGGGCGGCCGGGGGGACTCTTCAAAATTGCTGCATCAATTGACCGCACTTTTCCAGCCGTTGTTTAAAGGGACGGCCTATATTTATTCCTCCCTGTTTTTTAAAAATGAATGAAAGTTGCCTGTCCAATCAAGCAGGTCTAGTGCTTATGGGGTTGGGCGTGCTTTTCCGGTCCGCCTTCAGCAGCCCCATGCTTTTTCACGGCTTCCTGATGATGGGGCGCCTCTCCGGAAGCCTTTTGGTAGAGTCCTTCAACATAATGGGTAAAATCCACATAGGCGGCGACGTATTCCCGGCCGGCGGCGACACTCTC
>JALOOY010000124.1 GCA_025454185.1 Thermodesulfobacteriota bacterium | reverse complement strand
TTCCTGCTCCCGGCGGTCGGCGCCGCTGCGGCCGCTCATGAGTTGCAGGTAATCGACCACCACCAGCCCCAGACCCCGGTCGGCCTTCAGGCGCCGGGCCTTGGCCCGCATCTGCAGCACGGACATGGCCGCCGAGTCGTCGATGAAGATGGGCGCCTCGGAAAGGACCCCGGCGGCGCTGGTCAGACGGGGCCAGTCCCGCTCGCCGATGTAGCCGCTGCGCAGACGGTGGGCGTCCACCCGGGCCTCGCTGCAGAGCATACGGGTGGCCAACTGCTGCCGGGACATTTCCAGGGAAAAGATCAGGACCGGTATTTCGGCCTCGGTGGCCGCGTTGCGGGCCATGTCGAGGGCAAAGGCCGTCTTGCCCATGCTGGGCCGGCCGGCCACGATGATCAGGTCCGAGGGCTGCAGGCCGGAGGTGTACTGATCCAGGTTGATGAAGCCGGTGGGGACGCCGCTGACCCGCTCCTTGCGGTCATACAACTCCTCGATGGTCCGGAAACTGTCCTTGATCACCTCGCTCAGGGGATAGACGTGGGGGGTGATCTTGTCTTCCGTGATCTCGAAGATGGATTTTTCAGCCTGGTCGAGGATGTCCTCCACGTCTCCGCTGAAGCGGTAACTCTTGCTGGCGATCTCCGTGGAGAGGCTGATCAGACGGCGCAGCGTGGCCTTGTCGCGGACGATGCGGGCGTAGACCTCGATGTTGACGGCCGAAGGGATGGCGTCGGCCAGGGAGGCCAGGTAGGCGGCTCCGCCTACGGCCTCCAACTGGTTCCGACTGATGAGGTATTCGGACAGGGTGATCAGGTCAACGGGGGTACCCTTCTGGTACATATCCACCATGGCGGCGAATATCTTCTGGTGGGCCTCCCGGTAGAAGTCCGGCCCGCGCATGATTTCCAGCACGCGGGACAGGGCTTCCGGTTCGATCAATATCCCGCCCAGGACCGATTGCTCGGCCTCGATGTTTTGAGGAGGAATTTTTAGGGCTTCTTCCTCGGGCAGGGGCATGAGGTCTTACCGGGCTTCGACCACCTGGATTTTCAAGGTAGTCGTGATTTCCGGGTGCATCTTCAGGGGCACTTCAAAAAGGCCCAGGGAACGGATCGGTTCGTCCAGGAGGATCTTCTTGCGGTCCAGGGGCCGGTTGGCCTTCTGGAGTTCCTCGGCGATGTCCTTGGTCGTCACCGATCCGAAGATCTTTTCCCCCTCCGCTACCTTGCGGGGGATCGTCAGGGTCAGGGCCGCCAGCTCCTCGGAAGTCTGCCGGGCCAGATCGAGATCCTTGGCCTTTTTCTTCAGAATCAGGCGTTTGTGCTCTTCCAACTGCCGGAGATGGTGGGCCGTGGCCTCAATGGCCTTGCCCTGGGGAATGAGGTAGTTGCGCCCGTAGCCCCGGGCCACTTCCACCGCGTCGCCGGCCTTTCCCAAATTCAAGACATCTTCCTTTAAAATCAGCTTCATTAATAAAACCCCCCAGCCAAAAATATACAAATTTTTGGTTAAATCCGAAATCCGAAACAAATTCAAATGACCAAAAATCTAAATCCAAAACAACCGGTTGTGTGGGGTGAGTGTTTCGGTCATTTGAATTTTGGACATTGTTATTTGTTTCGAATTTCGTGCTTCGGATTTCGAATTTAAAAAATACTGTTATTAGGCAGTATCAGAAAAATTATCGATCTATTTTTTGTGAACTTAATGTGTTGTCTTGGCTAAATAGGGCATGAGCGCGATCTGCCGGGCCTGCTTGATGGCCATGGTCAGCTCCCGCTGGTGCTTGGCGCAGTTGCCGGAGATCCGCCGGGGGATGATCTTCCCCCGTTCCGTTGTAAAATACTTCAATATTTTCAAGTCCTTATAGTCTATAAGCATGGTGCTGTCGGCACAAAACCGGCAGATCTTGCGGCGCGGGAAGATCCGTTTTTTCTTTTTGTTGTGCATCATGGCCATGGTCTATTCCCCCTCTTCCGGTTCTTTTTCCGCCGCCGGTTCCGCCGCCGGTTCTTCTGCGGGTTTTTCCGGGGTTTCTTCCGCTTCTTCCGGCGAGATCAGGGATTCGGGACGGGCCTTTTCTTCCATTTCCTTTTCCAGCATGCTCGGATCGAAGGGGTCCCGGGTCTTGACGGTAAGGTATTTCAATACCTTGTCGTCGATCCGGAAATTACGCTCGATCTCCTTGATCATCGATCCCGGTCCGTAGAAGTCGATGAGGATGTAGGACCCTTTATCCTGTTTGTTGATCTCGTAGGCCAGTCTCCGCCGGCCCCAGTCCTCCACCTTGATGATCGTCCCCTTCTGGGCCGTCACCAAATCGCTGTAGCGGTCGGAGACCGCTTTGGTTTCCTCATCCGTCAAATCCGGATGAACGATGTACAACACCTCATACCTGCGCATACTTCCTCCTTTCGGCTGTTAAGCCCCGCCGGAGGCGGAGCAAGGAGCTAAAAACAAAACATTATAAATGAAAACGAAAGATAGTCAAATAAAATTTCGTAAGAGGAAGGGAACCGCGGAGATGCCGGAGGCCGCCGGACGCCAGCAAGGTTGATATGTTCGCAAAAGGTCTTTCAAGGCAGTCATTGGGAGGAGTGAAGCGACGAAGCAATCCCCAAGATTCAGATAGTTGCGTCGGGGGATTGCTTCGCTCTGCTCCCAATGACTGCCCTTTTACGAGTCCATCAAGGCACGGTGTTTAGTGCCAAAATCAACGGGAAGTAAATCTGGACGTTGGAAACGAAAAAAGGCCGCATCATTTCGTTGTCTTCGTGTTCCACGATGTGGCAGTGCCAGACATAGAGGCCGGCGAGTTCGAACTTGGCCTTCACTTTGGTGATCATGCCCGGGTAGGCGATAACTGTGTCCTTATAGCCTTTTTCCCAGGGCTGGAGGGACTCGGTGAAGGGCGCCCCTGCTCCCGCTGGTCCCGGGATGGCGCTGCGCTCCAGGACCTGGAACCGCACCAGGTGCAGATGGATAGGGTGGGCGTCGGCGGTAAAGTTGTAGATATCCCATTCTTCCGTGCTGCCCACGACCGGGTCCTCGGTGACCGTTACGGGGACCTTGACGCCGCTCTGCAGCGTGGCCTGCTTGGTCACACCCATGGTATCGGTCCACATGAGCGGCACCCCTACCGGCGCCGCCGGATTGGTCAGATCCACGGTGCCGACCTTGGCCGCTTTGGGACCGGCCGGTTCACCGTCGGTGAACTGCGAACAGAGAAAAAGGACCTGCCATTCGGGCAGCCCGGGAGGCAGGAGCAGCAGTGTGGCCTGGGTGAGGGAATTTACGCAGACTTGGGCGGACATCTCTTCGTTCAGGGAGACATGGCGTACGGCTGTGGTCTGGCCAAGTGCCGGTTCGTTGTTCAACACCAAGCTCCAGGGATCAGTGGCCGGTGTAGCCCCGGTCGGATCGGTCGGGCTGCCCCCCAGGATGGTGTCGTCGATGACAAACTCCATGACCTGGCCGGTGGTGCCCGGGTCGGAAGCCGTAGTCGGAAACCCGCCGAAGGGTTCATCCGGGGCTGTGTTGATCATGCGGATGCGCGTGCCGTTGGGCAGGCCGCGAAAGTCGACCAGCACGTCGGCGCGTTCCGCCAGGCCCAGGAGCAGGGCCTGGTCCGGGCTGAAGGCGGCGACGGGGCCCGGGACTGTGCCGTCCCCGGGCAGCTCTGTGGTTGATCCGGTCTGGATCTTTACCACCTTGGGCAGAAAGCCCTGCTCGGCGCCGATCTGATAAAAGGGTAGTTCGGGGCCGGTAGGGTTACCGGTGACCACAGTTCTCAGGGCCAGGTTGAGGAACCGCGAATTACAGCCGTTGAGCATACGAAAGCGGTAGAGGGCCGGGGCTATTCTAAGTTCCGGCCAGGTCGTGCCGTTGACCACCATGGTGTTGAAAAAAGCCTCGGGGTTCCAAATAGGAGATATGTCCGAGAAAGGCACGTAAGGCCCGAGAAAACCGTCAAAAAAATCCCGGGAGGCGGGGTAGAACAGTGAACCGTCGGCATTGAAGGAGCGGTCCTGAATGGCCAGGGGGATCTCGCGAATGGTGTTGCGGACCGGATCGCCGGGGGTGTTCAGCGGGAGCACCCCCTGGCCGGCCGCCGGCGCCGGGCCGGGCAGGAAAGCCGGCTGGCCGACCGCATTGCGGGCGCCGTCATAGACCCCGCCCCGGATCAGCCAGAACCCGGCCGGACCGGCATAGACGTTCAAACGGGTCATGCCTATGGCGTGGTCGTGGTACCAGAGGGTGGTGGCCGGCTGGTCCTGGCGGTAGTAAAAGTCCACATAGCCGAGGTTGCCGGGATTGGCGCCGGTCACGTCATCGAAAAGCCGCCCTTTGGTGGCATAGCCGACCGGTATGTTGGCGGCCGCCGGCAGGTACCAGGCCTCGGGATAGCCGTCGCTGTGGGGGTCCACGTGGGCGCCGTGCACGTGGGTGATGAGGGGCACCGGCCCGGTGTACGGGGCGGGGTTGCCGGTGGCGCAGTCGGTGCCGGCCGGGTCGTTCAGACAGCCGCTGGCCGGCGGATTGGCCCAGTGGAGGGTCTGGTCGACCGGCAGCAGATGGGGCCGATAATTGCCGGCCTGGTCTTTGAGGTCATTGATCCAGCGCACCCGGACCGGGACGTTGGTCGTGGTCTCGATGGTGTAAGCCGGGTAGTTGAATTGGGAATTGGCGGCCGGGGCGATTCCGCCGGTAGGCGCCGGGTCCGCTTCCGGCCCGTAGCTCCAGACCGTGGTGGCGGGGAACCCCGTCGGGAATCCCGTCCCGGGTGCCGTGGGCAGGATCTGCTGCTGGAACTGGCGCACGGCAATGCGGTATTCATTGGGAGTCCCGTTATGGGTATTCATCACTGGCGGGATGACCAGGGGCGTGACGTACTTGGGAATCATTGTCGGATCCAGGGTCCCACCTGGAACGGGAAGGCCTTCCGCTCCCCGGTTGAGCCCCAATGAGAAAAAAACGACAAATGTTGCGAGAAGCGACAACTTTTTTCGGAAATGCACCATCTGTAAAATCCTCCCGGCAGAAAGCTTTATTTTGAAGGAAATTTTATTCTCTTAAAGATAGCTACGCTAAGTAGCATTAAAATAAGACAAAAAGGGCCATGCGGTCCATGGGGAAAATCCCTTATTTTTTCAGGGGAAGGACGGTATTTTTATTAAGGGGGTTTACGGGGCAGGTGAAGTATTTTTCCAACAGGTGCTCAGGGGGACCTGTCGACGGTGGAGGGCGGGAAAGGAGGCGATGAAAAAAAGTCCGGGCGGCCGATCGGCCGCCCAAACCTTTTTAGGCCCGCTGTTTGTGGTATGGCGGGGTTACTTTAATATCAAAGGTAATTGAATTTGATAACCGATTATGAAGTCGGCGGCTGCCGAGGTCCCGCCACCGGGTCCGGGGTTGATTACCGTAACGTTCACCACACCGGCCGTGGCGATTTCAGCGGCGGTGATGGCTGCCGTAAGCTGCCCGGCGTTGACCAAGGTCGCCGCCCGGGGCAAGTTATTGAAGCTGACCTGCGCCCCGGTCACGAAGTTGCTGCCGTTGACGGTCAGGGTAAAGTCCGGGCCGCCCACCAGGGCTGAGCTGGGATTGAGGGCGCTGATGGCCGGGACCGGGTTGTTGATGAAAAAGTCGACGGCCGCCGAGGTCCCCCCGCCGGGCGCGGGGTTGAAGACCGTAATATTAACCGTGCCGGCCGTGGCAATATTGGCGGCGGGGATGTTGACGGTCAACTGGGTGCTGCTGAAAGAGGTGGGGGTCAGTTCCGTGGCTCCCCAGAAGACCTTCGAGCCGGCCACGAAGCCGGTCCCGGTTAGCGTCAGGGTGAAGGCCGGCCCGCCGGTAAGAGCA
>JALOOY010000123.1 GCA_025454185.1 Thermodesulfobacteriota bacterium | reverse complement strand
TATACGGTGCAAGTCTGGTTGAAATGGCTGGCCACCAATGAGGGAAAAAAACAGCGGATCCAGGAAATGGATCAAAGGAAAATACCCAAAGCGCTGTACGAGAAGTACGAGGCCACGCAGGTCCTGATGGAAATAAACTGCCGCGAAAAAAAATACCTGGTATTGTCTTTGGCTGATTACGACGAAAGGGAAAAAATTATTTCCGCGGGTTTGAAGACCTGTTTTCCCCGTGAATTTGCCCAGAGTTTCCCCCTGGAGGCGGATACCAGCGAAGAAGACCTGCGGCGGTTGCTTTGCCCGGCGCAGAGGTAAACCGTCTATTTCAGAAATCCTTGAAATCATCATCCAGCGGAATCACCTGATCGGGCCGGACTTCCTGACGAGCCCGCCAGTCCATGGTCTGCTCTGGCCCCTTTTTCTTCCCGGGCAGGGCCGGCAACAGCTTTCTCCCGGCCGGTCGGACCCTGGGGGCCGCGGCCAGGCCGGCCTTCTGCCGGCCATCATCCCGGAAACCGCCGCCGACGATGGCCACCAGGTCACGGACGTATTCCTTCATACTCTCCGCCTGGGCGTTCATCTCTTCGGAAGCGGAGGCCGACTCCTCGGCGTTGGCGGCATTATTCTGCACCACCCGGTCCATCTCGCCAATAGCCCTGCTCACCTGCTCGATGCCTTGGGCCTGTTCCTGGGAGGCGGCCGCAATCTCGCCCATCAGATCGCCCGATTTTTTTGACCCCTGGGCCACTTTCAGGAAGGCTTCGTTGGTCCGAGCCACAATGTCGGAACCGACCTTGACCTTTTTCGCCGTATCCTCAATGAGACCGGCCGTATTCTTGGCCGCCTCGGCGGCCCGCAGGGCCAGGTTGCGTACTTCGTCGGCCACCACGGCGAAGCCGGCCCCGGCTTCACCGGCCCGGGCCGCCTCCACCGCCGCATTCAGGGCCAACAGGTTGGTCTGGAAGGCGATTTCGTCAATGGTCTTGATGATCTTGCCCGTCTCCTCACTGGCCCGGGAGATGTCGTTCATGGAGCCGGTCAGTTCCTTCATGGCCTGATTGGCGTCCTCCACTACCTTTCCCGTATCCGCCATCAGGGAATTGGCCTGGGTGGCGTTGTCGGCGTTCTTGCGGGTCATCGAGGCCATTTCTTCCATGGATGAAGAAGTCTCTTCCAACCCGGCGGCCTGTTCGGAGGCCCCTTCGGCCAGGGATTGGCTGGCCGAAGACACCTGCGCCGCTGCCGAGGCCACCTGGTCCGAGCCGTCCGTCAAACCGCCGATCACCCGGTTCAGCGGCCGGGTGATGGATCGGGCCAGATAAATCCCAAAAAACAACGAGATCCCCACCCCGAAACAGGTGATGCCGATGGTGATCCAGGTGGCGCTGTCGGCCGTTGCCGTGTTTTCACTGGCGGTCTGGTTGGCAAACTTGATCTTGCTGGCTACCATTTCGTTGATGATATTCTGTTCTTGGCGGGAAGACTTGGCCCCTTCCCCCACCAGGATGGCCCGGGCCTCGGCGTCCTTGTTGGCCAGGGCCAGTTCGGTCATCTGGGCCAGGTGGGTCCGGTAGAGTTGACGGGCCTCGGTAAAACGCCGGAACATATCTTTGCCTTCCTGGCTGAACAGGGTCTTTTCATAGGCGGTCGCATTCCGGGTGATTTGCTCGGATAATTCCTTGATACGGTTTGAAAAATGCTGAATTTGGGCCTGATCCTCGGCCTCGATCATATCCCGGCAATTGACCCGAACCCGCTGGAAGTCCGTGGAAATATGCGCCAACTGGCTGATCGGGACGGTCATCCGCTCGTACAGGCTGGTATCGGCATCATTGATCTGTTTGATCTTAAGAATCCCCCAGATCCCGATCAGCCCTCCGATGAGGGCCACAAAAACAAAACCGCAGATCAGCTTGGTATGGAGTGTAATGTTTTTCATATCTCTTGAATTCCTCTCTTTCAATCGCTTATTAAAAGCCCCGGAACCATGGAAACAGACGCCGCCCCTTCAAGTTTTTCATGGTGCCTTCCCCTGCGTAACCAGTAACCATGCATTCTTTATATCAAGAGACGTGCCAGCAGGATTTTTTTAATAATATATTTAAATTCAATTAGTTAAAAAAAAAGGCCTTTGTGCCAACCATTTTTTTCGTCTGGGATAACAGGACTATTCCGGATTTTTCGGACAATTCCACTTTTTCCAGACAATTGGGGAAAGAATACGGATACGAGACCGGGCAGGAAAGGGAGGGATTCAGATACCGGGGTAGTCGCCGCGTGACGGGGGGGTGAGGGGGGAAGGCGGAACAGTGATTATAGCGATTCTTTATCCGGTATTGGCGCCCCCTCCTTCATCGACAGGCGGTGTTTCTTCAGCAGCTCATAAAGCCGGGCCCGCGAGAGTCCCGATACCCGGCAGGCATCCTCCGCATTGCCTCGCGTTTGCAGAACAAGTTCCCGCAAATAGTTTCTTTCTATATCCGCCAGGGCTTTTTCCCGCACTGCCTTGAATTCCGCCAGCGGCGACCGGGAAATTTTTTTCTCCGAGGCCGTTTCCGGAACCGGCATCTGCCTGCCGAGCTTCTCCTGGGTCAACTGAATAAGCAGATCCCGGGGCAGGTGTTTCGGGAACAGGGTCGGTTCGTTGCGGGCGGCGGCAAAGGCCCGCTCCAGGGTCTGGAAGAGTTCCCGTACGTTCCCCGGCCAGGGATAGGACCAGAGGGCGTCCAGAAACTCGGGCGAGAACCCTTTGATGCCTGTTCCATACTGCCGACTCAGCTTCGCCAGATAAAAAAGCGCCAGTTCCTGAATATCATCCCGTCGTTCCCGCAGAGGCGGCAGTTCGATAACGAAGGACTGGAGTCGATACAACAGGTCTTGACGAAAGGTCCCCGCTTCGACCATTTTGGCCAGGTTCCTGTTGGTGGCGGCCACCAAACGGAAATCGCTCTCCTGCTCCTGCTTCCCCCGCAGCGGTCGGAAGCGGTGTTCCTGCAGCACCCGGAGAAAGGCCTTCTGCATGGACAAAGGCAGTTCGCCGACCTCGTCCAGAAAGAGGGTGCCGCCGTGGGCCTGCTTGATCAGCCCCTCGTGCGGCCGGTCGGCGCCGGTAAAGGCCCCCTTTTCGTAGCCGAAGAGGATGCTTTCCACCAGGCTCTCCGGGATGGCGGTGCAGTCCACCACGGTGAAGTTTTTTTTGCCCCGCGGGCTGTTGCGGTGGATAGCCAGGGCAAAAAGCTCCTTGCCGGTGCCGGTCTCCCCGGTGAGCAGCACATTGACCTCACTTCCGGCAGCCCGGGCCAGGAGGTCCAAGGCGTTGCGCAGGGCCGGGCTGCTGCCGACGATCCCCTCCCGCTGCAGGAGCAAGGTTTCCTTTTTCGATTTCTTTTCCTCCCGGTATTGCAGGGCCCGGAGAAAAGGAAGGGCGATTTCTTTGATGGAGGAAGGCTTTTCGATGTAGTCCCAGGCCCCATTACGGATAGCCAGTTCGGCCCCATCGGGGTCGCCGAACCCGGTCATGATGATCACCTCCGGGTTGGAGGACCCCGACTGGATTTGAGGCAACGCTTCCAGGCCGTTGCCGTCGGGGAGATTGACGTCCAGAAAAACCACGTCAAAGCCCCCGGAGGCCGCCTGATCCAGACCATCCCGCACCGTATAGGAGCAGGTGACCTCATGGCCCATCCGCTGCACGATTTTGGACAGGGAATCGCACACCATCCGCTCGTCGTCGATAATCAAGACCGTCGCCATTTAAATACCCGATACTGGATCAAAGCAGAAAAAAGGAATAAACCGCCCGGATGTGAACCCATTCATAACAAAATAACCTCCTAATGTCCCCAAAGAAAAACGGCAACCGGCAACGTCTTTATCCAGTAAGCAATATCCAGCATCAAGAATCCAACACCTCCCGGACCAAAAGGGCCAGGGCCCCTATATCAAAAGGCTTCATCAGCAAAGCCCGGGCACCAATTTCCCGAACCCGGGCCTCGGAAAGTTGATCGCTGTATCCGGTACAAATGATGATCGGAAAATGGGAACGGACTTTCAATACATCCGCGACCAACCGGTCCCCGGTCATTTTCGGCATGGTCATATCGGTAATGAGCAGGTGAAAAGAGTCGGGGTCCTTTCCAAACCAGGCCCGGGCCTCTCGGGGATCGGTGGTCGTAGTCACCCGATACCCCAAATGTTCCAGGGCTTTCCGGAGTATCTCGGTCAGGGTTTCTTCGTCGTCCACGGCCAGGATATGTTCCCGGCCCCGGGGCATTCTTTGCTGCAGGAGGGCTGGTCTGACTGCCACGTCCTCCAGCCGGGGCAGAAAAACCCGGAAACAGGAACCGGCGCCCGGTTGGCTTTGCACCCGGATCAGTCCTCCGTGCCGCTGCACGATCCCGTGGACTACGGACAAACCCAGACCGGTTCCCAGGCCTTTCTCCTTGGTTGTAAAATAAGGTTCGAAAATATGCTCCAGGATTTCCGGGGATAGGCCCGGCCCGGTGTCCTTTACCGTCAGCTCCAGATAAGGGCCGGGGCCGGCCGGCCCCTGCGGGCCCGGTTCGGCCGGGGTGAAGACGGCTTCCGCCAAGCTGACCTCCAGGGTTCCCCCCTCTTCTCCCATGGCCTGGGCGGCATTGGTACAGAGGTTCATCAGGATCTGATGGATCTGGGTCGGGTCGGATTTGACCACCGCTTCGCTCACGGTCAGGCGGGTTTTTATTTCAATGGTGGCCGGCAGGGAGGCCCGCAACAATTTCAAGGCCTCTTTGATGATAGGAACCATGTCCAGAGCCGCCAGCGTTTCCACACCCTTGCGGCTGAAGGTAAGGATTTGGCGAACCAGCTCCTTGGCGCGCTGGCCGGCTTGCAACACCTGGTCCAGGTCCTGGCGGGCCTGGCTGGCCTCGGGGATTTCCATGCGGGCCAGTTCCGTAAAGCCGATGACCGCCCCCAATATGTTGTTGAAATCATGGGCGATTCCTCCGGCCAGGGTACCGATGGCCTCCAGTTTTTGGGCCTGACGCAGTTGCTGCTCCAGGGCCTTTTGTTGCTCCTCAGCTTTTTTCCGGGCCGAAATATCCCGGGAAACGCCCAGAATTTCCTGATGGCCGGTTTCTACGTTGATCAACAGGCGGGAAGTGACTTCCGTCCAGACGGTGGATCCGTCCCGACAGGTTTGCTCCATTTCGTCGAAAAACACCAAAGGGCTCTTTTCGTTTTCCCCGATCCGGGGCAGCCGCTCGGCCAAAAGGGTGTTCAGATAGCTTAGGGACCCGGGTGTCAGGGCCGCTTCTACGGGTTGGGCCATGACTTCCTCCGGTGTATACCCCCGCAGCCGTTTCACCGAAGGACTCACATAGCGGAAACGCCGTGTTTCCAGGTCCAGGGCCCAAACCACATCCGTTACGTTTTCGGCTATCAGGCGGTAGAGGCGCTCGCTGCGCTGCAACGCTTGGGCGGCTTTTTTGTTTTCGGTCATATCCGTCAGGATAAGGACCACCCCCGTGATCTGTCCCTGGGGGTCGAAAATCGGGTCGGCCACCACCTCATAGCAGCGGCTGCCGATTTCCCAGGAAAGGGCCTCCCGCTGTCGGGTCTGCAAGGCCCGCTCCGACGGGCAATTTCTGATGGGGGCACCGGCCCCGAGCATGAGATCATAACAGGCCCGCCCGATAATCTCCGGCGCCGATTTTTGCAGGAGCCGGCTCATGGTCCGGTTGCACTGTACCACCCGGCTCTGTTCGTCCAGCAGGGCAATGGCATCGTTCATGGCGTCAAAGGTGGTCTGCCATTTCAGGGCCAGGGCCTGGCGGGCGGCTTCCGACCGTTTACGATCGGTAATATCAAGGGCGGTAAAGGTTACGCCCAGGGAATAATC
>JALOOY010000122.1 GCA_025454185.1 Thermodesulfobacteriota bacterium | reverse complement strand
TGGAGCAAACGCTACCGGGCGGCCCGGACCCCGGATGCCCCGGACTTTGAAGAGATCATGGCCTGGTTGGCCGAGAGGATGCCGGCGGATACGGACCGGCCCACATTGGTCCACAACGACTACCGGCTGGACAATTTGGTGATCGAACCCGCAGCGCCCTTTCGGATCATCGGGGTCCTCGATTGGGAAATGGCCACGGTCGGGGACCCCTTGATGGACCTGGGCAACACCCTGGCCTACTGGATAGAAAAAGGCGATCCGCCGGAGGCCCACCTGCTGCGGAACATGCCCACCCATATCGAGGGAGCCTTGACCCGCCAGGAACTGATTGCCCGTTACGGCGAGAAAACCGGGCGTGACACCTCCTGCTTCAACTTCTATTACTGCTTCGGCGTCTTTCGTCTGGCCGTGATCGCCCAGCAGATCTATTATCGCTACTATCACGGCCAAACGAAAGACGAACGTTTCGCGGCCCTGATCCACGGGGTGCGGGTGCTGGAAAAGACGGCGCAGGGGGTGATAGAAAAAAATTGAACATCGAACATCCAACGTCCAACATCGAATTTTGAGGTGTAGCACAGCCGCCCTCGGCTGTGCCCCCTCGGACAGGCGAGGGAGCCTGTCCCACATGTTGCTCAACATAAATAATAACTGGAAGAATCAATGGAGATTTTATGGTCAGAAGAGTGTTAAGAACCAAATTGTGTGATATGCTGGGCATTGAATACCCCATTCTCAGCGCCGGCATGGGCCCTACCCTGATCGGCGAAAAGACCGGGGCGCCGGTGGAACTGGTGGTGGCCGTTTCGGAAGCCGGGGGACTGGGGGTCCTGGGCGGCAGCGGCTACACGGTGGATGAACTGCGGGAGGCCATCCGGCAGATCAAGGCCCAGACCGATAAACCTTTTGGGGTTGACCTGCTGCTGCCCCAGAAGCTGGACATGGGCGGCGGCCTCGGTCAGGCGGGGGTGGATAAGATGCCCCTGAGCCTGGTTTTGAAATCCATCCCCCAGGCTCACCGCGAATGGATCGATAAGGTCCGGCGGGAGCTGATTCTGCCCGAGGCGGAGATCATGGTGCGCATGAACACCACCACCATGCGCCCCCTGGAGGCCGTGAAGGTCTGCCTGGAAGAAAAGGTCCCGCTGTTCTGCGCCGGATTGGGAAACCCCGGTTTCATGGTGGAAGAAGCTCATGCCCTCGGCATCAAGGTGCTGGGGATAACGGGCAATGCCAAGAACGCCAAACGCATGGCCCAGTCGGGTATCGACCTTTTGGTAGCGCAAGGGCACGAAGGCGGGGGGCACACCGGCCGAATCGGAACGATGGCCTTGCTCCCGCAGGCCATCGATGCCGCGGCGCCGGTACCTGTTCTGGCCGCCGGCGGCATCGGCGACGGCCGAGGTGTGGCGGCGGCCCTGGCCATGGGTTGCATCGGTGTCTGGGTGGGGACCCGTTTTCTGGCCACCCACGAAGGCGGAGCCCTGGAGGTGAACAAGCGCCGGATCATCACCTCCACCGACGAAGACACCCGGGTCAGCCGGGCCTATTCGGGCAAGACCCTGCGGGCCAGCTACAACCGTTTCCATGATCTCTGGGATCAATCCGGCCTGGAGCCTCTGCCCTTTCCCAGCCAGGTGCTGATTTCCTCGGCCCTGCTGGCGGCCTTCGTGGAGGCCCGCCAGGACGAGTACGTAGGCGGCCTCGCCGGCCAGATCTCCGGTTTGATCAAGGAGATCAAACCCGCCCGTGAGGTGCTGGAGGAGATGGTGGAGGAGACGGTGGATATACTGACCCGGCGGCTGCCGGCGAGCGTAGTAGCCAAATAAAACTGTCACCGCAAAGACGCAAAGGACGCAAAGGGAAAACTATATGGAAATCAAAAAAGTGTTCATAGCCGGGGCGGGGCTCATGGGGTCGGGAATCGCCCAGGTTTGCGCCCAGGCCGGGGTGGAAGTGATCCTCTGCGATGTCGCCCCGGAGGTGCTCGATAAGGCCGTTAAAAATATTGCCTGGAGCGCCGGGAAGCTGATTGAAAAAGGAAAGGCGGACGGCCCGCCGGAGGCCGTCATGGGCCGCATTGCCACCACCACCGATTACGGCCGGGCTGCCGAGGCCGATCTTTGCCTGGAAGCCGTGTTCGAGAGACTGGAAATTAAGCAGGAGATCTTTAGTCGCTTTGACGCCGTGGCCCGTCCGGAGGCCCTGCTGGCCTCCAATACCAGCGCCATCAGCATCAGCACCCTGGCGGCCGGCACGAAACGGCCGGAGAAGGTCCTGGGACTGCACTTCTTCAGCCCGGCGCCCATGATGGAGGCGGTGGAAGTGGTGCGCGGCCAGTTTACCAGTGACGCAGCCTTCGAGGCCGGCCGGGATTTTGTCTTGCAGATCGGCAAGGAGCCGATCCTGGTGCACAAGGACGTGCCCGGATTTCTGATCAACCGCATCAACTTCCCGGCGGCCCTGGAGGCCATGCGCCTGGTGGAGATGGGCGTGGCCGGCATCGAGGACGTGGACAAGGGGCTGCGGCTGGCCTCCGGGCGCAAGATGGGCATCTTCGAAACCGGGGACCTGGTGGGACTGGATGTGACTCACGGCGCCCTGCTGGCCATTTACGAAGAGACCAAAGATCCCCGCTGGTATCCGCCGGCCGTGCTGCGGCGCCGGGTCCAGGCCGGCTGGCTGGGCCGCAAGACCGGCCGGGGCTGGTACGAGTACGGTCCGGATGGGACCCGGCTGGGGCCGACCAAACCATGATCGCACCGCAAAGGCGCAAAGGACGCAAAGAAATCAATTTTATCATAAAATCGAGAAAGACCGATTTTATGATAAATTTAGCCGCTTACGCGGGTTAGGGTTCAAAACAGGATATAGGGTTTCCCATTGGCGTCCAGCCAAGGGGAAAATCGTATTCTTTGCGCCCTTGGCGTCTTTGCGGTGAATAAGTCTTGAAGGGAAGAAAACTATGAATGAACCGGTGATAGTAAGCGCCGTGCGGACGGCGGTGGGGAAGTTTGGGGGGAGTTTGAAAGGCGTCACCGACCGGGCGCTGGGCGCCCTGGTGATCAAAGCCGCCCTGGAGCGGGCCGGCTTGAAGGCGGAGCAGGTGGAGGAGGTGGTTTTCGCCCAGCAGTATCGGACCGGGGAACTCCCGCCCAACATGGCCCGGCCGATTTCCGTGGACGCGGGCATTCCTATCCCGGTGCCCAATTTCACGGTGGCCAAGGCCTGCGGCGGTTCCCTGAAAGCGGTTTTTCTGGCGGCCCAGGCCATTAAGGCCGGCGACGCCCAGGTGCTGGTGGCCGGGGGGTTGGAACACATGACCAATGCCGGCTATCTGCTGACCAAGGCCCGCTGGGGCTACCGGCTGGGACACGGGCAGCTCATGGACCAGTTGGTCCTGTTCGATCCCATCAGCGGCAACACCATGGGGGAGACGGCCGAAAACGTGGCGGAAAAATACCGGATCAACCGGGCCGACCAGGACGCCTTCGCCCTGGCAAGCCAGCAGAAGGCGGCCCGCGCCCTGGAACAGGGGCTGTTCGATGAACAGATTGTGCCGGTTCCCGTGCCGCAGTCCAAGGGCAAGGTCATGGAATTTAAAAAGGACGAACATCCCCGGCCGCAAACCACCCTGGAGGAGCTGTCCCAATTGAAGCCCGTATTCCGTCCCGGCGGATCGGTGACCGCGGGCAATTCCAGCGGCATGAACGACGGCGCCTCGGCCCTGGTGGTGGCTTCCCGGGAAAGGGCCGGCGAACTGGGGTTGAAACCGCTGGCGTCCATCGTGGGCTACGCCTCGGTGGGGGTGGAGCCCTCCCTGATGGGCATCGGTCCCATCGAGGCCACTCGCCTGGTCTTAAAAAAGACCGGCTTGTCCCTGTCGGCCATCGACCTGGTGGAATTGAATGAGGCCTTCGCCTCCCAGGCCCTGGCCTGCATCCGGGAGCTGGGACTGGATTTGGAAAAAGTGAATGTCAATGGCGGGGCCATCGCCCTCGGCCATCCCATCAGCGGCACGGGCGGCGTCATCCTGACCAAGCTCATCTACGAACTGCGCCGTTCCGGCAAGGATCTGGGCCTGGCTACCATGTGCCTGGGCGGCGGGCAGGGAGTGGCGCTGATCGTGCGTAACGAGGGGTAAGGCGGAGATGGAAGAGTGAAGACGGAAGATGGAAGAAAAAAAAGAAAATCTCTGGTGTTTTGCGCTAAGCGCTCCGCGCCTCGCCGACTGAGAGCGGCCGAATAGGGAAATGATATGGCCGGACTGCTTGCCCTGATGCTCCATTGCCACATTCCCTATTGCCGCAAGTCCGGGGTCTGGCCGGCGGGGGAGGAATGGCTTTTCGAGGCCCTGAACGAAACCTATGTCCCTCTGCTCCAGGTTTTACGGGGGTTCCAGATGGACGGCCTGAAGCCGGGGATCATGATCGGCGTGGTGCCCGTCCTGGCCGAGCAACTGGCCGACCCCTACATGAAACAGCGGTTCGTCGAGTACCTGGAGGAAAGGATCCGCCGGGCCGAGCAGGACTGCCGGCGTTTTCAAGGCAACGGTGGCAATCTGAGGGTGGCCGAATATTGGGTCGAAAGGCTTCGGAATACCTTCGACGCCTTCAACCATTTCTTCTACCAGGACGTGCTGGGGACCCTGAAATGGCTCCAGGAGGAAGGGGTGATCGAGGTCCTGACCTCGGCCGCCACTCACGGTTTCCTGCCGCTTCTGGAACGCGACTCCAGTGTCCTGGCGCAAATTCGCATCGGGGTCGAGACCTACCGGAAATATTTCGGCCGGTCGCCCCGGGGTTTCTGGCTGCCGGAGTGCGCCTACCGGCCGGCCCAGTGGTCTGAAGCGGAACAGCGGGATCGGAAAAGCATCGACCAGTGGCTGGCCGATGAAGGCCTGACCTATTTTTTCGTGGAAGGCCTCGGCCTGTCGCGGGCCGGGTTTCTGGAAAACCGTTTTGAAGAACCCGGCCCCAATACGGGTCGCGGGTATCGTCTGCCTTCCGGGGTCTCGGTTTTCGGCCGCAACGAGGCCACCGGCCGCCAGGTCTGGTCGGCGGAGGCCGGTTATCCGGGTGACCCCTTTTACCAGGAATTTCACGCCAAAGATTCCGAATCCGGTCTGCACTACTGGCGGGTGACCGGAGGCCCGGAAAAAGACCGCTACGATCCGGATAAGGCCCGGGAGCGCTTGGAAAGCCATGCCGAACATTTTGTCTCCCTGGTTCGTCAGGAGGCTTTACGACTTAGCCGGGAAACAACCAACGCCGAACCGCTCATTGTCAGCCCTTACGACGGCGAACTTTTCGGCCACTGGTGGCACGAGGGGCCGGAGTGGATCGACCGGGTATTCCGCCGCCTGGCCGTCGAAGAGGACGTATTATCGGTAAGTCTGGGCAATTATGTAGAAGGAAAAAGAGAGGATTTTTCCGTTATTCAGATGGGCGCCAGCACCTGGGGGATGAACGGCGACTTCACCGTCTGGCTGAACCCGGAACACGGCTGGATCTGGCCCTATATCAACGCCTGCTCCCGGGACCTGGAATATGTCCTGGAACGGATCAGCACCACCGGAGTCCCCTTGAATGAACGGGGCAACCGCATCCTGCGACAGGCGGCGGGGTTTCTGGGAAAAGTAACGGACCATCCGGCGGCCTGCCGCCGAGCGTGTTAAGCAAGCGCGAATCGGCATTGAAGACCGATTCGTCAAGAGTGAGATGCGAGGCGGTATCGCCGCCCGATGAAAGGAGAGATCTGGATCATGGCGGAAGTCAGCAAAGTCACGGTTGAGGCGAGTGAGTGCATTTCCTGCGAGGCCTGCGTCGATGCCTGCGCGGCGGTGTTCGAGATGGGCAAGGACACGGCGGTTGTGAAGGCCGGCGTCGACATC
>JALOOY010000121.1 GCA_025454185.1 Thermodesulfobacteriota bacterium | reverse complement strand
TCCTGCGCCGGGGCGGCTTCTTAACCACCGGCTATGAAAACAATGCCGGCCTTCCCACGGTACTCCCCTATTCGGGGCGTTCGGGATTCAGTTATCCCTTTCTGTTGGGCCTTTTTTCCATCTTTTTTTCTTCCGGCAAAGGTCTCCTGCTGTTTGCCCCCGGGATGTTTCTTCGCCTGCAACAGGGATGGAGCCGAATAGGGGAACCTTGGCTTCCGCTTCATCGGTTGTGGATCCTCTTCCTGGCGGGTCTGGTCCTGGTGTATGCCAAGTGGTGGTGCTGGTATGGCGGTTACTTCTGGGGGCCTCGTTTTTTTCTCTTCGCCTCCCTCCCCGCGTCGCTCGTCCTGGCCCTGCGCCTGCGTTCGGCCGAGAGCCCTCTGGCGGCCAATCTGATGACCCTCTCGGTCTTAAGCCTTTCTTTCTGGATGGGCTTGAACGGCGCCGTCTTCGGCCAGCGCGGGCTCGAAATCTGTCTGCAGGATCGTCAAGCCCTGGAATTTCTATGCTGGTACGTGCCGGAGTTCAGCGTCCTTTGGCGGCCGCTGATGGACCCCGGCCGCCCCCACTGGCAGCAGGAGGCGCTGATCGCCTACTTTGTCCTGGTCTGGGTGCATCTTTCCCGCCGGTTGCTGGTCCAGGTGATCCGCCAGGGAACCCAATGGATTCGCCAGCGACTGTAGCTCCTGGTCCCGCCTCCTGCGACCGATCCTGTTGCCTCTTGTTTTTCAAAGGAATTTCCGCTATCATCTACTAAAATGTCGACCAAAAAAATTTGAATTTTTTTTGGTGGGGGATAAAACCGTCATAAAGGTTAAAAAAACACGGATGAACTCGCAAAAAGTTGTCATTGCGAGCGGAGCGAAGCAATCCCCCCGCGCACCTAGCTGATTCCTGGAGATTGCTTCGTCGCTTCACTCCTCGCAAAGACAGCCTTGAAGACTTTTTGCGAATATATCAACATAATTATTAAAAGACATGGTTTTATTTATAGATTTTTACAGCCATTGTTGGAGATAAATTTTCAGAAACAATGGCTGCAAAAATCTATAAGTGAGGAGACCACATGAAACAGCAAGTAAACGTATATGGAAAGTATCTTTCTCTGGCGCTGGTGGCGGCCGTCATTTTGATCTGGGCCGCCAGCGACGTGCTGGCCCGCGCCGGCGGAGGCCGGTCCGGCGGATTCCGCGGCAGCCGTTCCTATTCGGCACCGCGAACCACGACGCCCGGTCCGACCTCTCCGGGAGCCCTGCCGCCCTCCGGAGGGATGTCGAACCCGACGAGGCCTTTCTCCCAGCCGGGCCGCAGTCCTTTCTGGACGGGCCTGGCCGGGGGCCTGGCCGGCGGCTTTCTGGGCAGCCTGCTTTTTGGCGGACTGGGCCACGGGGCCATGGGTGCCGGCAGCGGCGGCGGCGGGATCGGTTTTCTGGAAATCCTGCTGCTGGGTCTGGGAGCTTACCTGCTTTTTCGGTTCATCCGGGGCCGGAAGAAAAACACCCAGCCCACGGCTTTTCGGGACAATTATGCACCGCCCCCCTATTCCCAGGAACCCTCGGCAGCGGCCATTCCCTCCCCGGTTCAGGAGGTGGACGCCGGACTGAACCACATTCAGTCCATGGACGCGCACTTCGATCCCGCGGCCTTCAAAGACTGGGTCCAGGACCTTTTTTTCAAAATCCAGGCCGCCTGGGAAAACCAGGACCTGGGGCCGGTCCTGCCTTTCCTGGGAGCGGAAATCAAAACGATGTTTACCCGGGACCTCGAAGAGCAGAAGTCCCGGGGGCAGGTCAACCGGCTGGAGAATATTGCCGTCCGTTCGGTGGATATTACCGAGGCCTGGCAGGAAGAAGGAAAAGATTTCATCACCGTTTTCTTCTACGCCAACCTCCTGGACTTTGTGGAGGACCGCCAGACCGGAGCCGTTGTTTCCGGAAGCAAGGTCGAACCGGTCAAGTTCCGGGAATACTGGACCTTCGTCAGACCCGTCGGTGGCGGAAATACCTGGCAGTTGAGCGCCATCCAGCAGGAAAGTTAATAAACAGAACGGGGTGTCGGAGTATTGGAGTGCTGGAGTATTGTTTTTTTATACCATTACTCCATTACTCCATTACTCCAGCCCTCCCTTCAGAAAACGAACAAAGATGACCGACACCAAAGTCCTGATCGTGGATGACGAGCCGGAAAACATCCGCTACCTGCGCTTCATCCTGGAAGAAAACGGTTTCCAGCAGATCAGGAGCGCCGGCAACGGGGAGGAAGGCTGGGAAATTCTCCAGGAATTCATCCCCGGCCTGCTGGTGCTGGACCTGCGTATGCCTAAAAAAAGCGGCATCCACCTGTTCAACCAGATCAAACAAAATTGGAAATTCAAGAGCATCCCCACCATCATCCTGACCGGTGAATCCGAATTCCTGAAACACCTGGAAGCCCTGCGCAGCTTTCATGAGGGCCGGGAGCCGGATACGGAAAAGCCCCCCGAAGCGATCTTCGAACATTTCGTCGCCGCCCGGCCGGAGGCCTTTCTGGAAAAACCCATCGAGCCGGAAGCCTTTATGGAGGCCGTCCGCACTGTCTTAAGCAAACCATGAACCAGGCCGCTTCACCGATCCTGACCCCCGCGGACGACGGTTCTTTCCCCCTGCTGATCCGCCGGGGGACCCAGTCCCGGGTTCCCTTGAAAGTGGCCATCATCGGCGGCGGTCAGGCCTGCAACGATCTACTGACGTTGATGATGGACGAAAGGCTGGGGCCGCTCCACATTGAAATCCTGGGGGTGGCCGATCCCAACCCCGCGGCCCTCGGCATGGACCACGCCCGGCGGCTGGGGATCTTCACCACGCCCGATTTCCTGCGTCTTTACGATCTGCCGGGACTGAACCTGGTCATCGAACTGACCGGCTCCACCCAGGTCCGGGAAAAGATGATCCGCACCAAACCCATTGAAATCAGCTCCATCGACCACCGCGGGGCCAGGCTCCTGTGGGACCTGCTGCAGATCGAAGCCGAAAAACAGCAGCTCCAGCGGGAAGAGCTGCTCCTGGAGGACGAGGTCCGCCGCCACAAGGAGTATCTGGAAAACATCGTCTCCCACACCTCCGACATGATCATTACCACCGACCTGACCGGGCGGATCGTCACCTTCAATCCCGGCGGGGAGCGCATGCTGGGCTATACGGAAGCCGACCTCTTGGGGCGGGATATCGGGGAAATCTGGGAAGACCCGGCCAGCCGCAAAAAACTGGGGGAAGCCGTCCGGGCCCGGGGCGCGGTCAATAATTATCAGGCCCGGCTGCTGTCCAAAGACGGCCAGGTGATCGAAATCAGCCTCTCCCTGGCCCTGCTGCGGGACCGCAACGGCAAGGTGCTGGGCACCGTCGGCATCAGCAAAGATGTGACCGAGGAAAACAGGCTGCGCCTCAAACTGATCGAAAATGAACGGCTGGCGGCCATCGGTCAGACGGTGGCCGGTCTGGCCCACTGCCTGAAGAACATCCTCAATATCCTGAAGGGCGGGGCCTATCTGGTCAACAGCGGTTTGAAACGCGAGGACTGGGGCACCGTGACGGAAGGGTGGCAGATCGTTCAGAAATCCATGGAGCGGATCAACAATTTCAGTCTGGATATGTTGAGCTATTGCCGGGAGCGGACCCCGGAGCTGGTCCCTACCGACCCCTTACAGTTACTCAGGGACACGGCGGGTCTGGTCAGCCGTACGGCGTCCGCAGAGGGCATCGTGTTTCATATCGAGGGGGAAGAGGGGCTCACCCTGCTCCTGGACCCGACCGCCATGACCCGGGCCCTCCTGAACCTCATGTTGAACGCGGTCGACGCCTGCCGGGAAAAGCGCTACCGGCCGCCGGAAATACCGCAGGTGGACGTATCCACCCGGCGGGAGGGCGGGCAGTTGATCTTCCTGGTGCAGGACAACGGCAGCGGCATGGACCAAACGGTCCTGGACCAGCTTTTTACCCGTTTTTTCAGCACCAAGGAATCCCGCGGCACGGGCTTGGGACTGCCGGTGACGCAAAAAATCGTGGACGAGCACGGCGGTCAGCTTACCGTGGAATCCCGGCCCGGACAAGGATCCACTTTCCGGATCCGCCTGCCCCTTCGGCTCGATCAGCCGGATATCCGGGAAACCTCAAAGCAGTAACAGCTTTCTTCCGGTTGGATAACCAGCCCCCGGGCCCTGAAATGGTCCGCTACCCAGAGGACATAGAAGCGGCCCTGGGCATCCAGGCCCCTGGCCCACTGCGATTTTTCCTCACGGCAGCTCCAGCCCTCCCGGGGGCTTCTGAACAAGAGATTCCCTTTTTGCCAGGTAGCGCCCTCTGCGAGCCCGGGTATTTCCAGTCCCTGGACTTCCACAATCCGGACTTTTGTGCTGGAATAAGCAATCGACATAGCGGCTCTCCGGGAGACTGACTGAGTGCTACCATAAGACAGGCCGGGCCGTCAATTTGAAATTGCTAGGCCCGGCGCTGACCATCACCCGGCGGCCCGGCCAAAGGAAAAAACGCCCTATGACTCAGGAAACCACCGAGGAACTCCGAAGAAAAATCCGTTTTTATGAACTGGTGCTGGACAATATCCGCAACGGGGTCATGATCACCGAACCCTCCGGCCGCATTATCTTTTTCAGTAAGGCCTACGGAAATTTCCTGGGTATCGACGCGCGGCAGGCCATCGGCAAACACTGTCGGGAAGTGGTGGAAAATACACGCATGGAAACCGTAGCCCGCACGGGCCTCCCGGAGATCAACCATCCCCACCGGATCAAGGGCCGGGATATGGTGGTGCAGCGCATCCCCATTCAGGAGGAAGGCCGGACCATCGCCGTGTACGGCCAGGTCATGTTCGAGGATGTGCGGGACGTCCAGGCCCTGGCCAAAAAACTGACCGTGCTGGAGAGCAAGCTGGAATTGTATGAGAAAGAACTGACCAGCCTGCGCTCCGCCAAATATACCATAAAACATATCATCGGCCGCAGCGGAGAAATGGCCGAATTAAAAAAAATGGCCCTCAAGGCCGCCAAGACCAGCGCTCCGGTCCTGATCATGGGTGAGAGCGGCACGGGCAAAGAACTTTTCGCCCACGCCATTCACTATGCCGGAGAACGCCGGGCCTTCCCCTTTATCCGCCTCAACTGCGCGGCCATTCCCCGGGACCTGCTGGAATCGGAACTCTTCGGCTATGAACCGGGGGCCTTCAGCGGCGCCGGCAGCAAGAGCAAACCGGGCAAATTCGAACTGGCCCACCAGGGGACCATGTTCCTCGATGAAATCGGGGACCTGCCTTTGGAGATGCAGCCCAAGCTCCTGCGGGTCATCGAAGAAAAAGAGACCGAGCGCCTGGGGGGCAACCGGCTCATCCACAGCAACTTCCGCCTGATCACGGCCACCCACGCGCCTTTGGAAAAACTGGTGGCCCAGGGCCGCTTCCGCAAAGACCTCTATTACCGGCTCAATGTGATCCCCATTGCCATCCCGCCCCTGCGGGACCGTAAGGAAGACATCCCCCTCCTGGCCGATCACCTGATCGCCATGCTCAATCAGGACCTGGGCACCAATGTGACCCGCCTGACCTCCGAGGCGCAGGAAAGGTTCCGGCAATATGACTGGCCGGGGAACGTCCGGGAGTTGATCAACGTCCTGGAGCGCGTCATCTATTCCATCGACGGCGAGACCATCCAACTGCATCACCTGCCCATCTTCCTGCAAACCATCCGTCGGAAAACCGTCCCCGGGTCCGCCTCCCTCAAACGGCTGAAAGAAGAAACCGAGAAGGAAGCCCTGGCCCTGGCCATCCAGAAGGCCCACTACAATAAGAATCGGGCCGCCCGGGACCTGGGCATTCATCGGACGGCTCTGTATAAAAAGATGAAAAAGTACGAAATCCCCCTCGCGCCGGGGCGCTGATGTAGCAAT
>JALOOY010000120.1 GCA_025454185.1 Thermodesulfobacteriota bacterium | reverse complement strand
AACCCTTTCCATCATCAAACCCGACGGCGTGGCCAAGGGGATCATTGGCGAAGTATTGAAGCGCTTTGAGGCCAACGGCCTGAAGATAGCCGCCATGAAAATGATCCATTTGTCCAAAAAACAGGCCCAGGGCTTCTACGCCGTCCATCGGGAAAAACCTTTTTTTGACAGCCTCACCGATTTCATGTCTTCCGGGCCCTGCGTGGTCCTCATCCTGGAAGGCGAAGGGGCCATCGAGAAGAACCGGAAACTCATGGGCGCCACCGACTTCCGCAAGGCCGAACCAGGCACCATCCGGGCCGATTACGCCGGCAGCATCGAACAGAACATCGTCCACGGCTCCGACGCCCCGGAAACCGCCCGATACGAAATGGCCTACTTCTTCAACGCCCTGGAAATCGTCAATTAAGAAACTGTGTCCCGGGCGCGGTTTCTTCGCATGAAACCCTCATGGCCGCCGGGCCGGCCACCCAACAAGTATGAAAATGGTAACTACAGCAATATATAACCGCAATTCGCTGTTGGATGTTGGACGTTCGATGTTCGATGTTCGGTCTTTAGTTTCGTACTAAGCGAACCGGCCGTGAAAGAAGCCGAAATCGTCGCCTCCTTCCAGCGCTTGTTTGCCCGGCAGGCCCCGGGATTGGTGCAGGGAATCGGCGACGACTGTGCCGTCATCCGGGCCGGCCGGGCCACCTGGCTGGTGACTACCGACTCCCAGGTGGAGGGCGTCCATTTCCGCCGGGAGACGACGACGCCCCGGCGGCTGGGCCGGAAATGCCTGGCCGTCAACCTGAGTGATATCGCCGCCATGGGCGGCCGCCCCCGTTACGCCTTTCTGAGCCTTGGCCTGCCCCCGGACCTGCCCCGAGTGTTTCTGACTTCCCTCCGGCGAGGTCTGCGGGAGGAAGCCGAAAGGTACGGGGTGGCCCTGGCGGGGGGCGACACCCATAGGTCCCCGGGGGGGATTTCCCTGGGGCTGACTGTGATCGGCGAGGCCGGGTCCCGTATCGCCTACCGCTCCGGGGCCAGGCCCGGGGACGCTCTGTTCGTAAGCGGCTTTCTGGGACAGGCGGCGGCCGGACTCAAACTGTCGACCGAACCAAATAATCCTGTAGGGGGACTTTCTCCGGCCTACCGGCGGGAACTCGTGGCGGCCCATCAGTGCCCCCGCCCCCAGGTGGAACTCGGCCAATTCCTGGTCCGCCGCGGCTATGCGCGGGCCATGATCGACCTGTCGGACGGTCTGGCTTCGGACTTGGGCCATCTCTGCCGGGCCGGCGGGGTGGGCGCCCGGGTCTATAGCGAGTCTTTGCCCCTGTCGCCCGCCCTCCGGGCCGCGGCCCCTCTGTGGGGGAGTTCCCCGGAGGAAATGGCCCTTCAGGGCGGTGAGGATTACCAGTTGCTCTGGGCCGTCCCCCCCGCCCTTCAGGAAAGCCTGCCGGCCCAGGTGAAGCGCCATTTCGGCCTGGTCCTCTTTCGCATCGGGGAAATCATCCCCCAGAAAAGGGTCCTTTTAAAAACCTCCGGACGGTCCCGGCTGCTGCGCTTTCGGGGCTACGACCATTTCGCCGCCCAGGCCTGACAAGGATTCATTCTATGTTCAAGATGTACTGCCGCCTCCTCCTGCTGCTGGGGCCCTTTTTTTTGGCCCCCGCCGATCTGTTGGCCCAGAACAATCACCTCTTCCTGTTTCCCTCCAGCTTGACCCTCTGCGGCGAAACCGTCCCCCTCGACAGCCGGGCCGTCTGGGAAATGATGGACCGGGAATTTACCATGGTCGTCTATGACCGGGCCCAGGTCTACCTCTGGCTCAAGCGCAGCACCCGTTACTTTCCCTTTATCGAAGCGCAGTTGAAGGCCAAGGGAATGCCCGATGACCTGAAATATCTGCTGGTCGCCGAAAGCGGCCTGCGCACCCGGGCGGTTTCCAGCAAAGGCGCCAGCGGGCACTGGCAGTTCATGGAGAGGACCGGGAAACGCTTCAATCTGAGGAAAAACGGTTATATCGACGAACGGCTGGACCTGGCCAAATCCACCGAGGCCGCCCTGTCCTACCTGAAAATGCTTTACGGTTTGTTCGGCAAATGGACCCTGGCCATGGCCGCCTATAACTGCGGGGAGGAGCGGGTCAAGGAAGAGATCCAGCAACAGGGTGAAAACGACTATTTCCGCCTGGATCTGCCCCAGGAAACCGAACGGTATATCTTCCGCATCCTGGCGGCCAAGGTCCTTTTGAGCAATCCCGCCGCCTACGGCTACGCCCTCCCCGAGGGTTTCGGCTACCCCCCCGAGGATTTCGAGGTGGTAACCTTTCAATTGCCCCTGCCGGTCCATTTGCGGGACCTGGCCAGGGCCTGCGGCTCCTATTACAAGGAAGTCAAAGAATTGAACGAGGAACTCCAGGGGTATCAGCTCCCGGCCGGGCTGCACCAGATAAAAATTCCCAAAGGGAAGGCCGCCCATTGTGAAAAAAAATGGAAAGATTGGGTCAAGAACTTGAAAGGGCCTCAAAAACAGGCCGGGGAAGGGGAAAAAACAGCCGACGCGATCGAACCCAATGACCGCTAGTGCCCGGGTTCAACGGTCCTTTTCGCTTGACACCCCATATCTTGTGTAGTAATAGAGTGCTCCATACAAGATGGGGTTCACCGGCGCGGTACTGTCCTCAGCCGGTTTTCCCGAAGGGGGTGCGGCCATGGAGGAAAAGGAACGGGTCTGGGGGTATTGTCATAACCTAAAAATGCCCGATCCCCAGTGTCAGTATTGCCTGTGGCTCGAATGGAACAGTCAGTATTCCCATTGCAAGAACCGCAAAAAAATCATCTGCGCCCTCCATGTGGACGAAGTCTTCGGAACCTTGAGCAGCAAAACCATCAATTGATCACCTTTCAGGTAACGGGAGCGGGAACGAAGGGGGCCTTCAAGTCGAGAACGTTATAGGCCATGACCGGTTCGCTGAAGCCCTTGACCTCCAAACCCCCGATTTCCTCCACCTCCACCAGGTCCTCCACCTGGAAGAGGGTCTTGCGGCTGATCAGGATCTGGCCGCCCTTGGCCGCGGCGCAGAGCCGGGCCGCCAGATTGGTGGTCTTGCCGATGGCAGCATAGTCCATGCGGCTTTCGAAGCCGATATTGCCTACAAACACATAGCCGGTAGAAATGCCGAAGGAGATGTCCAGGGTGTAGCCCAGCCTCTCCCACTTGCTCCGCAGGCCCTTCAGGCGCTCCCGGGCCGTGACGGCCATGGCCACGGCCCGGCGGGCATGGTCTTTGAAGCGGACCGGGGCCCCGAAAAAAACCATCACCCCGTCTCCGGCAAACCGCTCCAGGGTCCCGTCGTACTGAAAGATGATCTCCCCGTAAAGGCTATGGAAGTCCTTCAGCATGGTAATGACCTCCTCCGGCTCCGAGACTTCCGAGAAATGGGTATAATTGCGCAGGTCCGAGAAGACGATGGTCACCTCCTGCCGGGTGGGCTTGAGCACATGGGACTCCTCCCCGGACAGGACCGCCGCCACCAACTGCGGGGAAAGATAGCGCTTCAGCCGGTTGATGCGTTCCGCCTCGGAGACGTCGTCGCTGACCCGCTTCTCCACCTGGGCGGTGGCCGCCGTGGCTTCGTTCCGCAGGCGGCGCATTTCGAGCATACTGCGGACCCGGACCAGCAGTTCCAGGGGGTCCGGGTCCTGCAGGACTTCATCGGCGCCGGCCCGGAACAGCGCGGCCGCTTCGGCCCAGTTTTTGCGGCGCAGGATCAAAACGACGGGGCCGGCCCGGGGATGGGAACGGATGGTCTGGCAGAGATCCGCGGCCTTTTCCGTTCCCGGGCAGAGCAGCACACAGTCGGGGGGCGTCGTTTCCAATACCTGCCGCACCTCCTCGGCCCCGGCCGCTTTCAGCAGACGGACCCCGGTTTCGTCCAGGGCCCGGAGCAGGGCCTCGATCTGCCGGCATTCCGGATGGGCCACCAGGATGACCGGGGGCTCCTGATTAGGGGAGAACAGACGGATGGCGAGGGCCTCGGCCCGCAGGGCCGATCCCGGGTCCGACGCAGACCGGGGCTCAGTCTGGGCCGTTGCGAACGTTGGCCCGGCGCCGACCAGCCCCGGTGGCAGCGGCTCGGGGGTCCTCCTCCCGGGAGGGGACGGCTGCGGTTGTTCCGTCCCGCTGACCCCGGCTTCCTGAACCTCGGGGGCCCGGGGCGGTGGAGAGGGCGCGGCCATTTTCTCCGGAATCAGTTCCAGAACCAGTTCCGAGAGTCCCAGCCGGACCTTGTCTCCCGGATGCAGGGCGATCCGGGTAATGCGCTGGTCATTGACCAGGGTGCCGTTGGCGCTGTTCAGGTCCTCGAGCCGGGGGCCTTCCGCCGTGATTTGCAGCAGGGCGTGTTCCCGCGACACCAGCGGATCGTTCAGGACCACCTCGCAATGGGCGGCCCGGCCGATTTTGGTCAACGGTTTTTCCAGCTTACAGGTCCAGCGCCGTCCCACTGAGGGGGTTATTTGCAGTTGATAGGTCATAGGTCAGGGGCCTTCCTTGCGTGATCCCGATTATACTGCCGGAGGCCCTCAAAGTCAAACCGGCAGGTCTAGAAAACGGACCGGATAAATATTTGACTCCTTCCCCTGTGAATGCTATAAGTTAGCCCCAATCAGCCATGGTATCTGCCGATGTCCGCCGAGATTTTTATCTGCTCATTTCCAGCCGGGTCTTTTCCCGGATCGGAGACGGATTTCTTCGCATTCTGGCGGTCCTGCTGGTGGCCTCCAAGAGCAAAGACCCGCTGATAGCCGGATTGGTCCTGGTGGGCCGTTACGTCTGCGAAATCCTGATCAACGCCATTTCCGGACCCTTTATCGACAAATTGCGTATTCGCAGTTCCCTCATGTACGCCGACCTGATCCGGACCATCCTGGGCCTCCTGCTGGTGGGTGCCGTCCTGGGAGGCTACCCTTACCCGGTATACCTGGCCTTGTCCTTCCTGGGTGATTTTGTCTTCATTTTTTTCAAACCCGCCGCGGATAAAATGATCAAGGTCAGTTTCCCGGTAGCCGAAGGGACCAAGATCATCTCCCAGGTAGACGCCGCCAATCATTTGAGCAATATCGGCGGCTATGCCCTGGCCAGCCTGGCGGCCGGGTGGCTGGGGTTACACATCGCCGTCCTCTGGGGGCCGGTTTTCTTCTTCCTTTCCTTCCTCCTGGTCTCCCGGCTGCGCCTGTCCGGAGAATCCGTCATCGATTACCAGAAGGTGCGCAAGAAATCCTACTGGGCCAGCCAGAAGGAAGGGCTGCGCTACACCTGGGGCAGCAAACCCCTGCGCCTGCTCCTGATCGGCCGCTCCCTGGTGGCAGTGGGCCGGGGATCGTTCACCGTGCTGTCCGTGGTGTATCTGGCCAACATGGCCAAGGGCCTGTCGGCCTACGGGTATTTTGAATCGGCCCAGTCCGCCGGCAAGGTGCTGGTGACCCTCATCGTCATCCCTTTTTTCCTGGCCTATCGCTCCTCTTTTTTCTTGACGGCCGCCTCGCTGGTCGTGATCGGTCTGTCTTTCTTCGGGTTCAACCTGGTCTACGATATTCTCCTGGCCTGCCTGGTGGGGGCCCTGGTCGGGGCCGGCCAGGCGGCCGAGGCGGTGGGGATAGACGCCATTATCAACCGTTATTCCGAGGCCCACATCCAGGGCCGGGCCAAGTCGACCACCAGCTTCGGCAGCCGCGTATTCGGGCTGGCCGCTATCGGGATTGTCTATCTGCTGGTCACGACCTTTCACGTTTCAGCCAGGACCCTCTTCGGCTGGCTGGGGATTTTTCCCCTGCTGGCTTCGGCGGTAGTCCTCAGGGGCTGGAAGGCGGAACAGGAATTCATCACTAAAATATCTACTGACGTAACCCAAAAAAATACCCACCCCCCAACCCCCTCCCTCGACGGGAGGGGG
>JALOOY010000119.1 GCA_025454185.1 Thermodesulfobacteriota bacterium | reverse complement strand
CTATACCCATGGATTTTTTTCCCCTCGATGCCCCGGTCGAGGCCGAGGAACCGAAAAGCCATTATTGGCGTTTCGGACAGAAAATCCTGGGCGCGGCTGATGTCCTACGGCAACACGAAAACCTCTACGGCATTTACATCACCAATTTCAGTTGCGGCCCGGATTCCTTTATTCTCCATTTTTTTCGCCATAGCCTGGCCGGGAAGCCTTACCTGGAAATCGAAATCGACGAGCACAGCGCCGATGCCGGGGTGGTAACCCGCCTGGAGGCCTTTCTGGACAGCCTGAAAAATTCCCGGGGCCGAATTCCGAAAGCCGCAAGATATTCATCCCCCCCATGACCGACCACACCCTGGCCATAGCCGCCGCCTTTCAGGCCTGCGGGGTGGAGGCCGAGGTCCTGCCCGACTCCGACCAGGAAACCCTGATCCTGGGCCGGAAACTGACCTCGGGCAAGGAATGTTACCCCTGCACCCTGACCACCGGCGACATGGTCAAGCTCACCCGCCGGCCGGACTTCGACCCCCGGCACGCGGCCTTTTTCATGCCCTCCGGCACCGGACCCTGCCGCTTCGGGCAGTACCACCGCTTTCACCGGCTGGTCCTGGACGAACTGGGCCTCCCCCAAGTTCCCATATACGCCCCGGACCAGAGTGAGACCTTCTATGCGGAACTGGGCATGGTGGGGGGCAACGATTTCGCCCGCCTGGGCTGGCAGGGGATCGTGGCCGTGGACCTGCTGGAGAAAAAACTCCGGGAAACCCGGCCCTACGAAATCATCAAGGGCCGGACGGATAAAGTCTACGGTCATTTTCTGCGGCGGGTGGCCGAAACCATCGCTGCCCGGGGTGATTTGCCGGCCCTCCTGACCGAGGCCCGCCGGGCCTTTGAGCAGGTCCCGGTAGCCGACCCGGGGTCCCGGCCGGTCATCGGGCTGGTGGGAGAAATCTATACCCGGGCCAATAAATTCTCCAATGAAAACGTCATCCTGGAAATCGAAACCCTGGGCGGGGAGGCCTGGATGCCGCCCATCGCCGAATGGATCCTCTATACCAACCATACGGCCATCTGGCGGGCCCGGCGGCTGCGGAAATATTCCAACCTGCTGGAGTTGCTGCTGACCCACCGCGTCCAGACCCGGCTGGAACACGAGCTGGAGAACACCTTCCGGGGGGCCCTGCGCAATTTCGGCGAACCCTCCATTTCCGAAACCCTCAAGCGAGCCCAGCCCTATCTGGATCCGTCCTTCGAAGGGGAAGCCATCCTGAGCATCGGGAAAGCCACGGACTACCTGCTGAAAGGGGCCTCGGGCCTGATCAACATCATGCCCTTCACCTGCATGCCCGGCACCATCGTCAATGCGCTGCTTAAGCGCTACCGGGAAGATCACCGGAACATCCCCTTCCTCAACCTTTCTTATGACGGACAGGAGCAGACCAACACGCGCACCCGTCTGGAGGCCTTCATGTATCAGGTGGAGCAGTACCGCCGCCGGCAGCCCCTGGGAGCCTAACCATGTCTACCGTCAAAAAATTACTGGTTAACGCCATCGATCCGGAAGAGTACCGGGTGGCCCTGGTCGCCGACGGGCTGCTGGAGGAGTTTTACATCGAGACCGCTGCCCGGGAGCAGGTGCGGGGCAATATTTACAAGGGGGTGGTGGCCCACATCGAACCGGCCCTGCAGGCGGCCTTCATCGACTACGGGGCCGAAAAAAACGGTTTCCTCCAGGCCGACGAGATCCACCCGGATTATTTCCAGCAATGCCCGGCGGCGCCGGAGGGGGACGCCAAGAAACATCCCCCCATCCAGAACCTGATTACCCGCGGTCAGGAGATCCTGGTGCAGGTCACCAAGGAAGAATCGGGCAAAAAAGGCGTAGCCCTGACCACCTACCTTTCTCTGGCCGGCAATTTCCTGGTCCTGACCCCCGGTGATCCGCAGATCGGCATTTCCCGTAAAATCGAGATCGAAGAAGAGCGGACCCGGCTGAAGGAGGTCATCAACCAATTAAAGATCCCCGAAGGGATCGGCTGCATCGTCCGCACCTCGGGCAACGGCAAGACCAAGCGGGAACTGGCCAAGAACCTGGAGAACCTGCTGCGCCTCTGGGAGGAGATTCGCAACCGGGCTATTGAACAGCCGGCGCCTTCCCTGATCTATAAAGAAATCGACCTGGCCATCCGCAGCGTTCGGGATCACTTTTCTCCGGACATCCAGGAAGTCCTCATCGACAACAAGGATATCTATAAACAGGTCCTGGACTTCCTGAAAATCATCAATCCCAAGTACGGCAACCGGGTCAAACTCTACAAGGAAACCCGCCCGATTTTTTCCAAATACCAGATCGAGATGCAGATCGAGACCATCTTCCAAAACCGGGTCAACCTGAAATCCGGGGGCCAGATCGTGATCGACCCCACCGAGGCCCTGGTGGCCGTGGACGTCAACTCCGGACGTTCGGTGAAAGAGCGGCAGATCGAGGAAACGGCCTACAAGACCAACCTGGAGGCGGCCCAGGAGATCGCCCGGCAGTTGCGGCTCCGGGACCTGGGGGGCTTGATCGTCATCGACTTCATCGACATGAAGGATGCCAAGCACCGCAACGAGGTGGTCAAGCAGCTCAAAAATCATCTCAAGAGCGACAAGGCCCGGACTTCGCTGGGACGCATTTCCAAATTCGGCCTCCTGGAGATCTCCCGCCAACGGATCCGCCCGCCCATTCAGTTCGGGACCTATTATACCTGCCCCACCTGCCAGGGCAAGGGGCAGGTGCGCTCCGTGGAAACCCTGGCCCTGTCCTAACTGCTGCGTCTGGAAACCCGCCACGAAGTGGGCATTCACCTGGAAGGTCGTCCCGACATCCTGCCCGAGGACGGCCGTCTGGATTTCATCAAAAAGGAAACCGCAGAACCGGCGCCCGCCAGAACCAATCATCAGCCGGCGGAAGGAACGCCGGAGTAATGGCCGCCCCGGCCCGGCCGCTGATCATCGATTTCCACACCCATATCTTTCCCCCGGAGGTGGTGGCGGAAAGGGAAAAATTTTTTCCCGGCGAACCGGCCTTCCGCCTCCTTTACGAAAACTCCCGGAAGTCTCCCCTGGCCACCGCCGAGGACCTGATCGCCGCCCTGGACCGCTCGGGGATCCAGGGCGCCGTGACCTTCGGCTTTCCCTGGAAGCGGCCCGAATGGATCCGCCGCGGGAATGATTACGTCCTGGAAGCCCTGGCCCGCTACCCCGATCGTCTCCGGGGTTTTGCCTGCGTCAATCCCGAACTGCCGCAGGCCCGGACTGAAGCCGAACGCTGCCTGGAAGCGGGGATGCAGGGGATAGGAGAACTGGCCCTGTATGCCGCCCCGTCCGGAAAGAACTGGCTGGAGTGCTTCGGCCCGCTGGCCGAGCTGGCCGGTGACCGGGGCGTCCCCCTGCTGCTGCATACCAACGAACCGGTGGGGCATCTCTACCCGGGCAAAGAACGCCTGCCCGCCTGGGATCTCTATGGGCTCATCCGGTCTTTTCCGGAGACGCGTTTTATCCTGGCCCACTGGGGGGGCGGGCTGTGGTGGTACGCGCTCCTGAAGCGGGAGGTGCGGGAGGCCTTAGGCAACGTCTACGTGGATACGGCGGCCTCACCCTTTCTGTACCGGCCTGAAATTTACCGTTACGCCCTGGAAATTTTCGGCGTTGAAAAAATCCTCTACGGGAGTGACTACCCGCTGCTGACGCTGGACCGCTATGTAAAGGAACTGGAGGAAGCCCGGGTCGGGGAAACCGACCGCCGCGCCATTCTGGGCGGCAACGCCCAGGGCCTATTGCACTGGCCCTCGTCTTAGAATGGCGCGGCGCCCACAAATAAGGTGAAGAAGAAAAATTGCGAAGCCGGTGTCCGAGATTCCCTGGGCGACCCGGGTGCCTTTTTTCAGGCCTGGGCCGAAACCGCTCCCGAGATCTTTTTTATTATCGACCAGAACCTCCGCCTCACCTATACGAACCCTTTTACCGCCGGTCTTCTGAACAAAAAACCCCACTATCTTGTCGGCAAACATCTAAAAGAGTTATTTCCCCCGGAAGACCTGGCGATTCAGCGCCGTAACCTGAAACGGGTCTTTCATTCCGGCGTCTCCCATTATCATGAAGACTTATTTCACTTCCCCGGCCAGGCCTTATGGCTGGGGGTCCGCCTGGTGCCGCTCCGTGACTCCCGGGGAAAAATCACCGCTGTCCTGGGCGTGGCCCGGGACAATACCGCCCGGAAATTCCTGGAAACGAATCTGGAGGAATCGGAGCGCAAGTATCGCAGTCTCGTGGAAAATATTCCCGGGGTGGTTTACATCGGCTCCGCGAAAAATCCGGGGGAACTCCTGTATGTGAGTCCCCGGATCCAAGACCTGTTGGGCTTCTCCCCGGAAGAATGGCTGGCCGACTGGAAAATTTGGCTGGAGCGTCTTCAGGCAAAGGACCGCCACCGACTGTATAAAGGCATTAAGGGGGCGGCCAAAACCGCGACGCCCTTCATCCAGGAATATTGTTTAACCAACCGGAAAGGGGAAACCGTCTGGGTATACGACCAGGCCTATCCCGTCAAAGATGAACGGGGAAAACTGCTGTATTTTCAAGGCATGGTGATCGACATCAGCCGCCGGAAAAAAGCCGAGGAGAATCTGGCCAAGACGGAAGAGCGCTATCGGACCCTTTTCGAAGCCACGGAGGACGGCGTGGTCATCACTACCGAGGAGGGGCGGATCCTGGCCCTCAACCAGGCCTGCCGGCGGCTTTTCGGCATCCCTCAGAGGGCGAGCCTGAAAAAATTGTCTGTACCGGACTTTTATGTAAATCCCCAGGACCGGCAGACCTATATCCGGACCATGAAACGGAAAGGCTTTGTCAGCAACTACGAGATTGCCTACCGCAAAACCGACGGAAGCTCGTTTGCCGGAACGCTGACGGCCACACTCCAGAATGATTCCGAAGGCCGGCCAATTTTCATGGGCATCATCAGGGATATAACCCAGCGCAAACGGCAAGAAATTGAACTGCGCCAGTCCCGCAGGGAATTGCGCAACCTCTCGGAACACCTCCATACCTTGCTGGAGGAGGAGAAGAAGCGCATTTCCCGGCGCATTCACGATGAACTGGGCCAGCAGCTCACGGCCTTCAAGATGGACCTTTACTGGCTCAACCGTCATTTTTTCGATCCGCCCTCCCTGCTGAGCGAAAAGGTCGGCTCCATGTCCCAGATCCTGGACAACACCATTCATACGGTCCAAAACCTCTGCGAGGAGCTGCGACCGGCTTTGTTGGACAACCTGGGTCTGATCGACGCCCTGGAGTGGCAGATTAACAGTTTCCGGGAACGCACCGGTTTGGAAATTCTATGGAACGTCTCTCCCCGGAACCTGAACCTATCCCAGGAAAACGCCACCTTGATTTTTAGGCTGTTCCAGGAAGCCATGAACAACATCTTTCTCCATGCCCGGGCCAGCCGGGTGATAATTACATTGAAAAAGAACGCCAATCTGGTAAAATTTACCATCCGGGATAACGGACTGGGCATCACCGAGGCCCAGATCAACAGTCCCCGGTCCTTCGGCCTACTGGGTATGCGGGAGCGGGTAGACGCCAGGGGCGGACAAATCAAAATCCGCGGTCTGGCCGGCAAAGGAACGGAAGTAGCCATAAAAATACCCCTGAGTAAAAAGGAGCAGCGCCATGATTAAAATTTTAGTCGCCGACGATCATCCCATCGTCCGCCAGGGTCTCAAGCAAATTCTTTCCGAATACCCCGATATGACGGTCGCCGACGAGGCCGGAAGCGGCAAGGACGTTTTGAGCAAGATTGCCAAAAAAGATTACGATATCGTCTTGCTCGATATTTCCATGCCCGGGCGGAACGGCTTGGATATACTTAAAGAATTGAAGACCAAGAAGCCGAAACTCCCGGTCCTGGTGCTCAGCATTTACCCGGAGGACCAGTACGCCGTACGGGTCCTGAAACTGGGTGCCGCCGGCTATCTCACCAAGGAAAGCGTACCCGAGGAACTGGTGGCGGCCATCCGCAAGGTGGCCCGGGGGCGCAAGTACGTAAGCAATTACCTGGCTGAAAAACTGGCTTCCGATTTGGAGATCAACGCTGAGAAACCCCTGCACGAAAACCTCTCCGATCGGGAATACCAGGTCATGTTCATGATTGCCTCCGGCAAACGTCTCAAGGAGATCTCCGAAGAGCTCTCCCTGAGCATCAAGACCATCAGTACCTACCGGTCCCGCATCATGGACAAGATGAAAATGAAAAACAACGCCGAGTTGATCCGCTACGCCCTGCAGAACAGTCTGGTTTAGCGGCAATCCGGATTATTATCATTTAGTACCCATTTAGCCCCTTGAAACGAGACCAACTTGCTTTCCTACAAACATGGCCGTGATTTCAAGGGGCTGAATGGTTATTTCTTTTAAACCAATCCGGTAATCTTCTCTCTGCCATCTTTTTATTTTTCCCTACCTAAAAAAAAGAATTTGCCGACTATAATTCCCCAGGGGAGTGCGCTATAAGAACGTGTTTATTTATAGAACTTTCCCACAAATCACAATTTAACCAGGCGAACCGAAATCCCGGAGAAAGGAGGGCCAAATTTTTCAGGCCAATACGCGGCATCTTGTGTAAGTTTCTGTATTGATTTTATAAAACCTACAAATTACCCGAGGTAGGAGGGAACCGAATGACGGTTACGAGGCGCGATTTTTTGAAAGTTTGCGGGGGGACGGCGACGTTCCTGGGTTTTTCCAAACTCCAGGTCCTGGAAGCCCTGGCCCAGGCCAAGGCGGGAAACCCGGCCGTGCTCTGGATTCAGGGTGCGGGCTGTACGGGGTGTTCGGTATCCCTGCTGAACACGGTGGATCCGGATATCGCCAAGGTCCTGCTGGAGATCATCAGCCTGAAGTTTCATCCCACGGTGATGGCCTCCGCCGGTGAAATGGCCATGAACAAACTCTATGACGCCGCCAAGAGTTACGACGGCAAGTATTTTCTGGTTGTGGAGGGGGGTGTGCCCACGGGGGCCAACGGCCACTACTGTATCGTGGGAGAACGGAAGGGCAAGGAAGTGACCATGCTGGAATTGACCAAACGCCTGGGGCACCGGGCCGCCGGCGTGCTGGCGGTCGGAGCCTGCGCCGCCTTCGGCGGGATCCCCGCAGCCAAACCCAACCCGACGGGCGTCAAATCCGTCCAGCAGATCTTCAAGGACAACGGGATCAAGACCCCATTGATCAACATTCCCGGCTGCCCGCCCCATCCCACCTGGATGGTCGGCACCATCGCCCACATCCTGACCAAAGGACTTCCCGAAGTGGACGGCTATAAGAGGCCCAAATTGTTTTTCAACAATAACATCCATGACAATTGCCCCTACCTCAAGTATTACGAGGAACAAAAATTCGCCAAGACCTGGGGCGAAAAAGACGCCTGCCGGGTCAAGCTCGGCTGCAAGGGACCGGACACCAACGCCGATTGTTACAAGAAGATCTGGAACAACGGGGTGAGCTGGTGTGTGGACAACGCCATCTGCATCGGCTGTGTGGAACCCACCTTTCCGGACGGGGTTTCTCCGCTCTATGAGCAGACAACGGGTTAGGAAAGGAGGAAGCTGAACCATGGCACGATTAGTGATTGATCCGGTTACCCGCATCGAGGGACACCTCAAGATCGAAGTGGAGGTCAAGAACGGGAAGGTCGTAGACGCCCGGTCTTCGGGAGGCCTCTTTCGGGGATTTGAAATTTTTCTGAATGGCCGGGACCCGCGGGATGCCTCCCAGTTGACCCAGCGCATCTGCGGCGTCTGCCCCACGGCCCACGCCACGGCCTCGATCCGCTGTTTGGACAGCGCCTTCAAGGTCAAACCCACCACCCAGGGCCGCCTGCTGCGGAACCTGGTTTTCGCCTCCAACTACCTGCAGAGCCATATCCTGCACTTTTATCACCTGGCGGCCCTGGACTACGTGAAAGGTCCGGAGACCGAACCCTTCATACCGCGCTATGAGGGCGACTACCGCCTGGACAAGGCCACGAATGACGTGGCCGTAGGCCAGTACCTGGAAGCCCTGAAGATGCGGGCTCTGGCCCAGGAGATGGTCGCCACCTGGGGCGGCAAGATGCCCCACGTGGCCGGCTTTGTGGTCGGCGGCTGCACCGCCACTCCCACGGCCGAGGAGATAGAGACCTTCAAAAAAAAGTTGGCTGTCGTCAAAAAATTCATCGACGAAACCTACGTCCCCACCGTGTATCTGGTGGCCGGGGCCTATAAGGACCTCTTCGGCGTAGGCGCCGGCTGCAAGAATCTGATTTCCCACGGGGTCTTCCCCCTGGATGACGATGACAAGACCTTTTTGCTGAAACCCGGCTCCTATACCCAGGGCAAGGATTTTGACTTTGACCCCAAGGAGATCCGGGAGTTCGTCAAGTATTCCTGGTTTGACAACGCCACCACCGGCTTGAATCCCCGGGTCGGCAAAACCGTTCCCGACCCGCATAAAAAGGGCGCTTACTCCTATATCAAGGCCGTCCGCTACAAGGGGCTGCCCCACGAAGCGGGTCCGCTGGCCCGGGTCTGGATCAGCAACCCGGTCCTGAGCAAGAACGCCAACAAGTTCCTCGGTCTGCCGGCCGACAAGGAAATCAGGTTCCGCGACCTTGGCGACAAGGCCTTCTCCATCCTGGGCCGCCATGCCGCCCGGGCCGAGGAGACGGCCATCGTGGC
>JALOOY010000118.1 GCA_025454185.1 Thermodesulfobacteriota bacterium | reverse complement strand
TCGTCATCAAACCCAATTTCGTTTCCACCACCGAACAGAAGGCGGCTACGCACGTGGAGGCGGTCAAGGCGGTCATCGATTTCCTGGGAGAACGGGCCGGGACCCTGATCAAGATCGCCGAGGGGGCCGCTCTGGGGGACACCTTCGAAGGCTTCAAACATTTCGGCTATCTCGAGCTCAAAAAAGAATATCCGCGCCTCGAGCTGGTGGATCTCAATCGGGATATTTTTGAAACGGTGCTCCTTAAAGATTCCGCCGGGAGAGAACACCCTTTCCGGGTGGCCCAGACCATGCTGCGCAGTGACTTCCGGATCTCCGTCACCCCCCCCAAGACCCACGATACGGTAGGGGTCACCCTTTCTCTTAAAAACATGCTGGTGGGCAGCCTCATCCGCAGTTCCCGGGTGTCCGCCCTTTCCGGGCTCTGGGACCCCTTCCACCGGCTCACCGAACGGCTGCCCGGGACGTTGCGGGGGCTGATCTCCTTCGAAAGGCTCAACGGCCTCCTGGGGACCCGTTTCATCCCCAGCGACAAGGTGAAGCTCCATCAGGGCTATCTGAATATCAACCTGTTTCTGTTTCAACTGGCCGGGATCATTCCGCCCCACCTGGCCGTCATAGACGGGTTCGAGGGCATGGAAGGCGACGGTCCGATCCACGGCCGCCCTCTGGTCCTGGACTGGGCCCTGGCCGGGACCGATCCCCTGCTGGTCGACCGGGTCACCACCCGCCTCATGGGTTTCAGTCCGGCAGATATCGGGTACTTGACCTTCCTGTCCGAAAACCGGGGACAAAAAGGCCGGGAGAAGATCGCCTTCGTGGGCGATTCCCCGCAAGGATTGGCCCAACCCTTCCAACCGCACCGGAATTATAGGCGACAGATGGTTTGGAAAGAGGAACTGGAAGCGCTGGGAGGAGTGGGAGCACTCCGGAGAGGACCTGCCGACCGCATGGCGCCGGCAGCGGGGGAAACAGATGGACAAGAGAATATGGATTAGTATCGGCGCCCTGAAATTTTCCGCCAGGCTCAACGACACCCGAATAGCCGGGTTGATCCGGGAGGCCCTGCCGCTGACCGCATCCTTCAACCTTTGGGGGGACGAGATTTACTTTCCGGTCCCGGTGGAAGAAAAGGGGATGGAGAACCCCCGGACCTTCGTGGACCCGGGGGATCTGGGCTACTGGCCCGACGGGCACTGCTTCTGCATTTTCTACGGCCCCACTCCGAACAGCGGCCCCGGCGAAATCAAGCCGGCCAGCGCCGTGGAGGTGATCGGCCGTGTGGAAGACCCCGGGGCTTTCAGGAAGGTCAAAGGACCGGGGAAAATTACGATAGAGCGGGATTAATCGATTGCCGGTTGCCGGTTTCAAACCGGCAACCGGCAACAGACTACTCCAATTTAATCGCGTCTTTCGTCTTCTCCCGCCGGCTGGATTCCTTTTTGGCATAGGTCTGCATGCAGGGATCGTTTTTGCCTTTGGTCATGGAACAGACCAGGTATTCGGAGATTTCGATGATGCAGGCCCGGATGGCCTTGCCGGCCGGCGTCTTTTCGTATTTCCCCAGGTCGCCGGAGAGAATACCGATGCTCCCGCCCAGACTGAACCCGCTGGATTCTGAAGTGGCTTCGATGGTGCGGTTGTCCACGATTTCACCGCTGGTGGCGTCGATGACCTTCAGGTCCACCGCCATATAGGCCTTGTCCTGCTTGCCGCCGACCCGGAAACCCATGATGCCGATGCCGCCGCCTGTCCCCTTGGTGTCTTCCTCGAAAGCGGTGACCGTGCCCGAAACCAGGTATTGGGCGCCCTTGATCTTGCCGATTTTAGCCTTGGTTCGGGGATCGATCCGGCCGGAAGCCCCCAGGTCCTGCTCTCCCAGAACCGCGTTGATCTCCTTTCGCTCCAGTACCGCAAAGGCCTTGGTCGAGGCCAGCTCGGAGGCCAGCATATCCTGCAGCTCATAACCCATGTTACCCCGCCACCATCCGGCATGGGTCTGGTTGGTGAAACGGAGGACCCCCAGGCGCGGTTTTTCTTGGGCCCAAACCGCGGAAAGGGATAAAACGACTAAGACAGCCACTGCCAACACGACAACTCTTTTCATACCTGCCTCCCTTGGGATGTGAAATTCGGCCCTGCTATTGAGGGCCGATCTTAACGCAAAGCCAAAAATTGTCCAATAAAAAAACTGCCTAAATATATTTGCCGAGATTCAGGCAGTTTTTGGAGATCCCCAGCCGGGATCGGGGCTGGATGAGTTCGTAAGCGGTATCCAGAAATGGTATAAAGACCAGTCGTTTTTCCCAATCTCCGTCCTCGATCCGGGGCCGGGAACTTTCCAGAACGATCGCTTCCCGGTCCAGACAGGCCTGGATCACCTCGATACATCGCTGCGCTTCTGCTGCCGGCAGGGTAACCGGGTGATGCCGCTCGGGCAACAGGGGCGCCAGATCGGTTTCAGCGCCAGGGGCCTGGGTGGCGGTCCTGGCCAGGCGCAGGAAGACCCGGGGGGAGATTTTAAAGGCCGGCACCCAATAATCGCCCCGCCCGTGTTCCCGCTGCCAGGGAGGAGACTGGCCGGCTTGCAGCCCAAGCAAACGGGAGAAGGGCAGACGGAAATAATCCGCGGGGGCATAAGGCAGTTCAAAATGCCAGAAGGGCAGGAAGAAATAGTCGTCACGGCCTGGGGGAACCGGTTGACTGAAAAAGGAAAAACGCTGCAGTTCCGACTCGCCGGGCTCCCAGCCGGATCGACACTGGGGGCAGAATAAAAGGCAGCTTTCACTGACCCCGGCCAGGTCCCAACCGCAGTCGGGACAAAGGGTGGGGATAAAATGCAGGTCCCAGGGTTTCTCCGCTTCCGGGAGGTATTCCGGCGGCGGAGACCCGGCGGGAGCTTCTCCGAGGGGGGTATTCAGGACCCCGTCATGCCAGCGGCCCCGCTTCTCGAAGAAAGGGGCATAAATCAGGCTGCGCACCTCGCCCACCGTGACCGTGGTCCTCCGCTGCGGTCGGGAGGGCGGGGTGTCCGGCCGGGACGGGGTTTGTACCCCGAGGAGCGGACGGTGTTCGGGGGCGATTCGGGTCGCCAGGCAGCGGTCCGCGCTGCTGAAAAAGGCCGGACGCAGCTTTAAGGTTTGGGGACGCAGGCCCAGGGTGATTGGGTAAAGCGCAGCGGGGGCCGCCAAAAAACTGGTATCCAGGACCCGCTCCTTTCCTTGATCCGGCTCCTCCAGGTCGAAAACCATGCCCCGGAACCGGCCGTACGGGACGTAAACCAGATCCGACCGGCCGTTCACGGCCGGGGCCGGCGGGATCCGGTAGCGGAATACCTCGGCGGACCAGAGGTAGAGGCGGACCCGGCAGAAGGGGCAGGAAAGGAGGCGGTCGCTTTCGGCCAGTACGACCGGGGCACCGCACTGGGGGCAGGCGTGTTCAACTTCCATGCCCTATATTTTTTCTCCGCACTGGTTGCAATAGACCGCCCCGGTCAGATTTTCAGCCCGGCAGTGCGGACAGAGGGAGGGGCCGGGTTGGCCGTCAGTCGGTCGACCGCAACGGGAACAGAATTTGGCCTGGGCCGGCAGGTTCTTGAAGCAGTACGGGCACTGTTGAACCACCAGGAGCTGATGCCCGCAGGCCGGGCAGAAGCGGGAGTCCGCCGGGCAGGAACGACGGCATTCGGGGCATTCCACATTTTCCGGCGTCTCCGGGTCCTGATTTTTTTTGAGGCTTTCCAGCCAGAGGGCCGGCATCATGAAGCCCAGCCCCATACCCATGCCGGTCCCGGCCTCGCCGGGATTCCGGGCCGCAGCCTCCAGGGCCATGGCCCCTTTCATCTGGAGGAGACGGTTCAAGTCGTCAAAGAGGCTGAGGCGGCTTTTATCGTCTAAGGCCTGCTGAACGTCCTGGGGGGGGGTGATGGCATTGATGTACAATTCCGAGAGCCAGAGGCCATAATGCTTCAGGTCCTCCTGCAATTGCCTCCGCAGCCCGGCGGCGATCGCTTCGTACTGCCCGGGCAGGTCGAGGAGGGATTCGAGCTTTTCCCCCAGGTAGTCATTGAAGCGGGAGACGATGATCCGGCTTACGTAATCTTCGATCTCGTCCACGACATAGGTCCCCCGGGTGCCCACCAGGGTATTGACGAAGAGTACAGGCTGAATGATCCGGATGGCGAATACGCCGAAGGCCCGGAGCCGAACCAGCCCCAATCGGGCATCCTTGAAGGCCACCGGGTCGCGGGTCCCCCATTTCAGATTGGTGAAAAAACGGGTGTTCACGAAATAGACTTCGGCCCGGAGCGGGCTGGTCAGTCCCCAGGGCAGGCTCAAAACCTTGGTCAGCACCGGAATGTTGCCGGTGCTCAGGGTATGGCGTCCGGGACCGAAGGCATCATAGGCCCGGCCCTGGTAAAAAAATACGGCAGCCTGGCTTTCCCGCACCGTGAGCTGGGCCCCGAACTTTATTTCGCCCGATCCCTGTTCCGGAATACGGTGGGCCATTTCCCGGCCGGTCTGATCCAACCATTCAAGAACTTCCAGAAAAATCAAATTGTTGGTGCCCATGGGCCCTCCTCTTTTTATCCACCGCCCCGCTTTCCTTCCTATCGGCCGGGACGCGCCGGTCCTTGAAAAGATAAATGGCTGTTAAATAATTTAAAATTTAGCTTGATTTAAACCTTAAATATTCATAAAATATAAAATTTATTATATTTCTCACGCTTATTCCCGCTCCGGGGGTGTGGTCAGACAAGGAGCGTAAAAGGGAAAAGCGGCGGAAAAACCCTAAAAGGAGGAAGTGTATGTCGTACTTGTCCATGAAGCAGTTGTTGGAAGCCGGGGTCCATTTCGGGCATCAGACCAAACGCTGGAACCCCAAAATGAAACCCTACATCTACGGGGCCCGCAACGGGATTTATATCATCGACCTCCAGAAAACGGTCAATCTGTTCAAAACCGCCTATGATTTCGTGGTGGATTCCGTAGCCCAGGGGGGCTCGGTGCTTTTCGTGGGTACCAAGAAACAGGCCCAGGAGGCCATCAAGGAAGAAGTCGAACGCTGCGGGATGTTTCAGGTCAATCACCGCTGGCTGGGCGGTACCTTGACCAACTTTGCCACCATTAAAACCGGGATCGAAAGGCTGAAATATTTGGAAGGGATCATTGCCGACGGATCGATCCAGCGTTTTCCGAAAAAAGAAATCCTGAACCTGGACCGGGAACGCCAAAAATTAAGCCGCAATCTGGGCGGGATCAAGGAAATGGACGGCCTGCCCCGGGCCATGTTCGTCATCGATCCCCGGAAGGAACGGATCGCCGTCCTGGAAGCCCGGAAACTGGGTATTCCGCTGGTGGCCATCGTCGATACCAACTGCGATCCCGATGAGATCGATTACATCATTCCCGGCAATGACGACGCCATTCGGGCCATCCGGCTCATTACCTCCAAAATGGCGGACGCCTGTCTGGAAGGAAAAGGGAGACGGCAGGAAGCACTGCAGGCCCAGATCGACAAAGAAGAACCGGGCGAGGTCTTTCCCGAAGAGGCGGGAAGTTACAGCGGGGAGAGCGACGTGCGGCGCGAACCCGGAGGACCGGAAGTGATCATCATCCGCCGGGTGGAAGAGACTACTACTCAGGGAGGAACGGAAAGTTGAATATAACATCGGAATTGGTCAAGACCCTGCGGGATAAGACCCAGGCGGGGATCATGGATTGCAAAGAGGCCTTGAAAGAAGCGGAGGGGGACCTGGAAAAGGCCGTGGAATACCTGCGTAAAAAGGGACTGGCCACGGCCCAGAAACGAGCCGGCCGGGCCACCTCCATGGGGCAGATCGGCTCCTACATCCACGGCGGCGGGAAGATCGGGGTCATGGTGGAAGTGAATTGTGAGACCGATTTTGTAGGCCGGACCGAAAAGTTTTCCGAATTTGTGCATAACATCGCCATGCATATCGC
>JALOOY010000117.1 GCA_025454185.1 Thermodesulfobacteriota bacterium | reverse complement strand
GGTCAAAGACAATCAATTGGTGGAAAAGGGGCAGGTGCTGGCCGAGCTCGACCCCACGGACTATGAAGTGGCCCTGAGACAGGCCCAGGCCAACCTGGAGAACGCACGGGCCCGCCAAGCCTCGGCCCGGCTGGCCGTGCCCTTGGAATCCGATCAGACCCGGGCCCGGCTGGACGAATCCCGGGCGGGGGTGGGGGCCTATGAAAAGAATTTGGCCGAGGCCCGGGAACAGCTCCGCCGTCTGGAAGAAGAAACCCGGAGCCAGAAGGCCCTGCTCGACAAGGCCGGTTGGGACCGGGACCGCTTCAGCAACCTCTATCGACAGCAGGCCATTTCCAAACAGCAGTATGATGAGGCCGCCACGAATTATGAAGTGGCCGCTGCCCGCCACCAGGGTTCCCTGGCTGCCCAGCAGGCCTTGAAAAGCGCCATGGCCGCCCTGGAGGAACAGATCAGGCGGGCCCAAGCCCAGGTAGATCTGGCCCGGACCGGGGAAAAGGGCGTCTCTATCAAAAAACAGCAGTCCGCGGCCGCTCAGGCCGACCGGGCCCTGGCGGAAGCGCGGTTGGAGCAGGCCCGCCTGCAGTTGTCCTATGCCCGGATCACCGCGCCGGCCAGGGGGCGGGTCACCAAAAAGAACCTGGAGCCGGGGCAGCAGGTCCAGGGCGGGCAGCCGCTCCTGGCCCTGGTCTCCCTGGAAGACCTCTGGGTGGCGGCCAATTACAAAGAAACACAGTTGACCCGGGTCCAGGTGGGGCAGAAGGCCACGATCGCGGTGGACACCTTCCCGGACAAGAAAATCAGGGGTCGGGTGGAAAGCATCATGGCCGGCACGGGATCGGCTTTCTCCCTTTTCCCGCCGGAAAACGCCACCGGTAATTTCGTCAAGATCGTCCAGCGCATTCCGGTCAAGATCGTCCTGGATAAAAACCAGGAAATCCCGCCGCTGCGGGTCGGCATGTCGGTGGTGCCGACCATCCTGGTTGATGACTGATGGCGTCCGATCTCTGATATTCAAAATGAACAACCCTCCGGCTCCCATCCCGCAAGTCAACAAATGGCTGGTGACCGTTACGGTCATGCTGCCCACCATCATCGAAATCCTGGACATGAGCGTGGCCAATGTGGCCCTGGGCCACATGCAGGGCAGCTTAAGCGCCGGCCTGGACGAGATCACCTGGGTCCTGACCTCCTACCTGGTGGCCAACGCCATCATTATCCCCATCACCGGCTGGCTGTCCGCCACCTTCGGCCGAAAAAATTACCTGGTCTTTTCCCTGGGGCTGTTTACCTTCAGTTCCCTCATGTGCGGCGCGGCCCCCAACCTGGAGACCCTGATCCTTTTCCGGGTCCTGCAGGGTCTCGGCGGGGGGGCCCTGCAGCCCCTGGCCCTGTCCATCCTGCTGGAGACCTTCCCCCCCCGGCAGCACGGCATGGCCATGGCGGTTTACGGGATCGGGATCGTCTTCGGCCCCATCTTGGGTCCTTTGCTGGGCGGCTATATCACCGACAACCTGAGCTGGCGCTGGATCTTCTACATCAACCTCCCCCTGGGCGGCCTGGCCATTCTGATGGCCCTGTTGTTCATTTTTGATCCTGCCTATATCCGCCGGGCGCAGGCCGGAATCGATTATTGGGGACTCGGCCTGCTCTGTGTGGGGCTGGGGGCCCTGCAGGTGGTCCTGGACCGCGGGGAACGGGAGGACTGGTTCGCCTCGAATTTTATCGTGGGGCTGTCGGTCATGGCCGTCGTGTGTCTGACCCTGTTCGTCCGGCTGGAATGGCGCCATCCCTCACCGGTGGTGCGGCTCCAGGTGTTCAAAAACCGCTCCTTCACCACCGGGAATCTGATCATGTTTTTCTGTTTCTTCGCCTTTTTCGGCAGCATCGTTCTGCTGCCCCTTTACCTCCAGAACCTCATGGGCTATACGGCCTATCTGGCCGGCCTGGTCCTGGGTCCGGGGGGGATTTCCACCTTGATCATGATGCCCCTGGTGGGCCGGCTGATCGGCGTGGTGGACGCCCGCCTCATGCTGGCCGCCGGCATGCTGATCAATGCCCTGGCGCTGTACCTCATGTCCGCCTTCACCCTGACCACCGATTTCTGGAGCGTCATTTGGCCCCGCATCCTGCAGGGCGTGGGGATCAGCCTCTTTTTCGTACCCCTTTCGACCCTGACCCTTTCCAGCCTTTCCAAACCGGAGATGGGCAACGGCAGCGCCATTTTTAACCTGTTGCGGAACCTGGGGGGCAGTTTCGGCGTAGCCTTCATCACGACCGTTCTCTCCCGGCGCGCCCAGTTTCACCAGGGCCATCTGAGCGAAGGCTTTTCGCCCTATGACTTCAAACTGCAGCAGGCCCAGCCCACAATGCAGCAGTACCTTCAGGGGGCCGGTCTCGAGGCCACCACGGCCCGGCAGGGTTCCCTGGAGCTCCTTTACCGGCAACTGCAACAGCAGGCAGCCATGCTGAGTTTCAACGACGTCTTCTGGCTGTTAAGCCTTTTTTTTCTCGGCCTGGTCCCGTTTATCGTCTTGATTCGCCGCCGGCGGGACGCCATCGCCCAAACAGGGACTTGAGCCAGGCTCCGGAGATTTGTTGACAGCCTAAAAAGAGATAGGATAAAATAATCAATTTTTAATTTCAGGAAAATGGGCGAAGGGAGAAAACCCTATGGAGCCGGCCCAAGAAGGCATTATCGATCTGCTGGAAGTGGTCAGCGAAGGCAAACCCCTCTCCTCTCCGGTCAAGGACACCCCGTCGGGCGAAGTCCCGCCTCTGGGCCTGACCCCGGAGTGGGAAGAAAGAATAGCCGAACTGGTGCGTGAGGAGGTGGAGCGTCTGGTGCGGCGCGCCGTGGCAGAGGAAGTGCCCCGTCTGGTCCGGGAGGTACTGGTGCAGGAGACGGAAAAGGCCCTGGCCCGCGAGATCGAACGCCTCAAAAGCGCTTGACCCTTTGTTTGGTTTGATACTCCATTCAGGGTGAACCCCAGCAGCACCTCGCCATGCCGGGGCCATGAGCTTTGTCGAAGGGCCGGCATCCATCCCGCCGGAGGCGGGACTGGATCCTGACCACCGCCAGGATGACCAGAATAAGCGGGATTAATTACGTAATGGAGCACTTCGTCAGTCCGGAAGGGGGTTAAGCCATTAACCCCCTTCCTGTTTATCAGCCCATGATCTCCGCCGGGATAATGGCGGACAGGAGTCGATGGAATGGAGCAATTTCAGATACCCAAAGCCTATGAACCCCAGGAAGCGGAAGCCGAGCTCTACCGCTACTGGGAAGAAAACCGCTTGTTTGCAGGTCGGGCGGACGCCGGGGGCAGCCCTTTCTGCATGGTCATCCCTCCGCCCAATGTAACCGGCACCCTGCACATGGGGCATGCCCTGAACACGACGCTGCAGGATATCCTCTGGCGCTACTTCCGGATGAAGGGCCGCAACGCCCTCTGGGTGCCGGGCACGGATCATGCCGGCATCGCCACCCAGAACGTGGTGGAACGGATGCTGGCCCGGGAGGGGCTGACCCGCCAGCAGTTGGGCCGGGAAAAATTCATCGAGAAAGTCTGGGAATGGCGGGCCCAATACGGGGGGTTTATCATCAACCAGCTCAAGCGCCTGGGGGCGGCCTGCGACTGGAGCCGGGAGCGCTTTACCATGGACGAAGGGCTTTCCCGGGCCGTGCGGGAGGTCTTTGTCCGCCTGCACCAGGAAGGGCTCATCTACCGCGGCGATTACATCATCAACTGGTGCCCCCGCTGCCATACGGCCCTGTCCGATCTGGAAGTGGAGCACGAAGGGCACGAGGGCGGCCTCTTCCACATCCGTTATCCCCTGGTGGAAGGGGAGGGCGGGATCACGGTAGCCACCACCCGGCCGGAAACCATGCTGGGGGACACGGCCGTAGCCGTGCACCCCGACGATCCCCGTTATGCGGGGCTGGCCGGCAAACTGGTCCATCTGCCCTTGAGCGGCCGGACCATTCCCGTCATCGCCGACCCTTACGTGGATCAGAGTTTCGGAACCGGGGCCCTCAAAATCACGCCGGCCCATGACCTGAACGACTTCGAGATCGGCCGCCGTCACGGCCTGCCGGCCCTGAAGGTCATCGATGACGAGGGGCGGATGAACGACCGGGCCGGTGTCTACCGGGGGCTGGACCGGGCCGCCGCCCGGGCCAAGGTCCTGGAAGACCTGGAGGCCCTGGGGCTGCTGGAGAAAAAGGAAAAATACCAGCACAACGTGGGCCACTGCTACCGCTGCAAAACCCTGGTCGAGCCTTCCCTCTCCAAACAGTGGTTCGTCAAGATCGCTCCGCTGGCCGAAAAGGCCCTGGCGGCAGTGCAACAGGGCCAGACGGAAATTTTTCCCAAAAACTGGGAAAAAACCTATTACGAATGGATGAACAACATCCGCGACTGGTGCATTTCCCGCCAGATCTGGTGGGGGCATCAGATCCCGGCCTGGTACTGCGCTTCCTGCGGGGCCCTGATCGTGGCCCGGGAAGCGCCCCAGACCTGCACGGAATGCGGGGCCGCGGCCCTGCGCCAGGAAACCGACGTGCTGGACACCTGGTTCAGTTCCGCCCTCTGGCCCTTTTCGACCCTGGGCTGGCCCGAGCGCACCAAAGACCTGGAGGTCTACTATCCCACCTCCGTGCTGGTCACCGGCTTCGACATCCTATTCTTCTGGGTGGCCCGCATGATGATGATGGGGCTCCATTTCATGGATCGGGTCCCCTTCCGCCACGTCTACATTCACGCCCTGGTCCGTGACGCGGAAGGGCAGAAGATGAGCAAGTCCAAGGGCAACGTGATCGATCCACTCACCGTCATGGACCGGTACGGTACCGACGCCTTCCGCTTCACCCTGGCCGCCCTGGCGGTGCAGGGCCGGGACATCAAGCTCTCCGAGGAACGGATCGAAGGCTACCGTCATTTCGTCAACAAGATCTGGAATGCCGCCCGCTTCTGCAGTCTCCATCTGACGGGTCTGGGCCCGGAAGACCTCGATTCCGGCGGAGTCCCGGAAGCGGCGGACGAAACCAACCGCTGGATCATCAGCCGGGTGGGGCAGGTGATCCGGGAGGTGGAAAGCGGCATCGAGCAGTACCGCTTCAACGAAGCCGCCCATCATCTCTATCATTTCATCTGGCACGAGTTCTGCGACTGGTATCTGGAACTGATCAAGCCGGTCCTGTACCAGGAAGACGATACGCCGCTGCGCCGGGCCACGCGGCAGACCCTTTTCCGGGTCCTGACGGCCATCCTGCGGCTGATCCATCCCTTCATGCCCTTCGTTTCCGAGAAACTGTGGCAGATCATCCGGACCGGCACAGGGAGCATTCTGGAAGCCGGTTTTCCCCGGGGGGCGGATTTCCCGGAAAATGCACCGGCTGAAAAAAACCTCATGCTGATCCAGGGGCTGATTTACGAAGTCCGCAATCTGCGCGGAGAAATGAACGTGCCCCCCTCCCGGAACGTGGAAATCTGGCTGCGCTGCCCGGACCCCGACCTGCGGGCCTTGGCCGACCGCTACCGGGAAAATGTCTTGATCCTGGCCAAGGGGGCGGACCTCTCCTATCTGGGCGATACGGAGAAGCCCCCGGCCGCCTCCATTTCCTCGGTCTACCAGGGCGTGGAGATCTTCATCCCGGTGAAGGGCGTCATTCAGTTCGAGGACGAACTCCAACGCCTCGATAAGGAGATACAGAAGTCACGGAAGGACTGCCAGCAGACGGAGAAAAAACTGGCCAACGAAGACTTCCTGCAGAAGGCCCCGGCCGAGGTCGTTCAAAAGGAGAAGGACAAGGTCCTGACCTTGGGCAAGAAGATCGAAAAGCTGGAAGGCCACGCCGCCCGGCTGAAGGACTTGATGGCCCAGGGATGATTTTTGATTTTCGATTTTTTGATTGCCGATTTTCGATTTCTTTCATCTTTCAATCGGCAATCGGCAATCAAAA
>JALOOY010000116.1 GCA_025454185.1 Thermodesulfobacteriota bacterium | reverse complement strand
CGCTATTCGTGCATCACTATCCGGCGTCCTGCAAGGCCTTTTACATGAAAGAGGACCCCGACAACCCGCAACTGGTTCTGAACCTGGACCTGCTGGCCCCCGAAGGGTACGGGGAGATCGTGGGCGGTTCCCAGCGGGAAGATGACTTGCCGACCCTGCGGAGACGCATGGCCGAGCAGGGACTGCCGGAAGCGGAACTGGACTGGTACCTGGACCTGCGCCGCTACGGGTCGGTGCCCCACGGCGGGTTCGGCCTGGGTCTGGAACGGCTGCTGGCCTGGATCTGCGGCCTGTCCCACGTGCGGGAAGCCATCCCTTTTCCCCGGACCCTGTACCGCCTATACCCCTGATGCCGGCTTTTTCCAGCGAGGCCCTGGTGCTGCAGGTCCGGCCCGCCGGGGAAGCCGACGTGCTGGCGGACTTTTTGACCCCGGACCGGGGCCGCCTGCGGGGCCTGGCCAAAGGGGCCAAAAAGAGCCGCAAACGTTTCGCCAATTGTCTGGAGCCCGCCTGCCTGGTCCGGCTCCAGCTTTTCGAGAAGCCGACCAACCCCTGGGTCCGCCTGGAGGCCGGGGAACTGATCGACGGCTTTGCCGCCATCCGCCGGGATTTCCGGAAATGGGGCGTGGCCGGTTTCATCTGTGAACTGACCCGGGAACTGGTCCCGCCCCGGGACCCTCATCCGGCCGTATTCGATCTGCTGCGGGAAGCCCTGCTGCGGCTGGAAGGCCGGGCGCCGGCTGAAGAGGTGGGCCCCATTTTTCAGTGGAAGCTGCTCAAGCTGGCCGGGTATGGTTTCTCCCTGCAGGTCTGCCCGGGCTGCGGCCGGACGGGCAATGACTTCGAACGGGCGGTCTTTTCCTCCCGGAAGACGGCCCTGGTCTGCCCGGACTGCGGCGGCGGGGAGCAGGGACTCTCCCTTTCCCCCGGGACCTTGTCCAGCCTGCGCCAGGTGGACCGTCTGGAGGCGGCCAAGGCCTTTCGGGTGCGCCTGGACCGTCTGATACGCCGGGAAGCCGAAACCCTTTTGACCTACTGGCGCCGGCAGGTCCTGGGCCGGGAATTGCCTTCGGCCCAAGTACTGCGCCAGCTCCAGGAACCTTATATCTAATTTTTTACCGGCCAATGGTGCACCAGCGGCCGGTAAAAAATTAGATGTGATATATTGGCAAAAAGTCTTCAAAGCAGTCATTGCGAGGAGTGCAGCGACGAAGCAATCCCCAGGAATCAGATAGTTAGCCAGGGGGATTGCTTCGCTCCGCTCGCAATGACGACTTTTTGCAAGACCATCAGATATAAAACGAAATTTTATTCGGAGGCAATATGTTGACCTTCCAAGAACTGATTCAATCCTTGAACCGCTACTGGGCCGACCAGGGCTGCCTGCTGCTCCAGCCTTACGATGTGGAAGTCGGGGCCGGCACCTTTCACCCGGCCACTTTTTTGCGCTCCCTGGGGCCGGAGCCCTGGCGGGTGGCCTATGTGGAGCCCTCCCGGCGGCCTACCGACGGACGGTATGGGGAAAACCCCAATCGTCTGCAGCATTATTACCAGTATCAGGTCCTCCTGAAACCTTCCCCGCTGGAGGTGCAAGACCTCTATTTGAACAGCCTGCGGAGCTTCGGCATCAACCCCCTGGACCACGACCTGCGTTTCGTGGAGGACGACTGGGAGTCGCCCACCCTCGGCGCCTGGGGGCTGGGCTGGGAGGTCTGGCTGGACGGCATGGAGATCACCCAGTTCACCTACTTTCAACAATGCGGCGGCATCGACCTGGCCCCCATCTCCGTGGAACTGACCTACGGCCTGGAACGGATCGCCATGTACCTCCAGGAGGTGGACAACGTGTACGACCTGCGCTGGAACGAACGGATCCGCTATGGTGAAATCCATCACCGCACGGAGTTCGAATTTTCCACCTATAATTTCGACCAGGCCGACGTGGTCCAGCTCCGGGGACAATTCGACGCCTACGAAAAGGAGGCCCATCGCCTGGCGGATCAGAAACTCTCCCTGCCGGCCTATGATTTCTGCCTGAAATGCTCCCATGTCTTCAATATCCTGGATGCCCGGGGGGCCATCAGCGTAACCGAACGAACCGGCTATATTGCCCGGGTCCGGGAAATGGCCCGGCGGGTAGCCCAGGAATACCTGGCTCTGCGGGAATCCCTGGGGTTTCCCCTGTTGTCTCCGGCCTGAAAGGAAAGAAAAGCCCATGACCCCTGACTTCGTTCTGGAAATCGGCACCGAGGAGATCCCGGCCCGCTTCATCCCCGGGGCACTAAATTCATTACACCGTCTGGCGGAGGAAGGCCTGCGCCAGAATCGTCTATCCTTTGGGGGGGTCCGGACCCTGGGCACCCCCCGGCGGCTGGCCCTGCTCGTGGCGGCCCTCGAGCCGATGCAGGAAGACCGGGAGGAGGTCATTGTCGGCCCGCCCCGCCACGCCGCCCTCGACCCGGAGGGGCGTCCTACGAAAGTGGCCCTGGGGTTCGCCCGCTCCAAAGGCCTGGCTTTCGAAGACCTCTCCTTTCTGGAGACCCCCAAGGGCCTCTACCTGGGGCTGCGTAAAATGACGGCCGGAAGGCCCACCCCGGAAATCCTGAGCGAACTGCTCCCGGCCCTGATCCAGGAAATCACCTTTCCCAAATACATGCGCTGGGGGGCCTGCTCGCTCAAGTTCGCCCGGCCCATTCACTGGATCCTGGCCTTGTACGGCGAGCGGATCATTCCCTTCAGGCTGGAGGAAACCAGCGCCGGTCGCCTCACCTACGGACATCGTTTCATGGCCCCCGGGGCCCTGGAAATCGACCGGGCCGAAAACTACCTCGCCGGCCTGCAGGACGGGATGGTGGTCATCGATCCCCAGGAACGGCAGGCCCTGCTGGTCCGGGAAATCAAGTCCCTGGCCTCTGCAGCCGGGGGAGAGGTCCTGCTGGATCCGGAACTGCTTTCCGAAGTGGCCAACCTGGTGGAATATCCCGTCCCCGTGGCCGGGGCCTTCGAGGCGGATTTTCTGGCCCTGCCGCCCGAGGTGCTGATCACCTCCATGAAGGAACACCAGCGCTACTTTCCGCTGACCGACGGCCAGGGCCGCCTGATCAACCGCTTCATCGCCGTCAACAACACCCGGGTTCGGGATGAAGGCCGGGTGGTCCGGGGCCATGAAAAAGTGCTGCGGGCGCGCCTGTCCGACGCCCGTTTCTTCTTTCGGGAGGATACGAAAGGCCCCCTGGCCGGCAAGGTGGAACGCCTCAAAGGGGTGGTATTTCATTCCCGTCTGGGGACGTCCTTTGAGAAAGTGGAACGGATCGTGGCCCTGGCCGGTTATCTGGCCCGCCTCCTGACCCCCGAAAAGGAAGAAGCCGTCCGGCGCTGCGCCTGGTTGGCCAAGGCCGATCTCACCAGCCAGATGGTCGGGGAGTTCCCCACGCTCCAGGGCATCATGGGCGCGGCCTACGCCCGGCTGGATGGAGAGGACCCGGAGACGGCCCAAGGCATCCGGGAGCACTACCTGCCCCTGTCGGCCTCCGACCGTCTGCCCGAGACCCCGGTGGGGGCCCTGGTGGGTCTGGCCGACCGTCTGGACAGCCTGGCCGGTTTTTTTGCCATCGGCCAGGTCCCCAGCGGTTCGGCCGATCCCTACGCCCTGCGCCGTCAGGCCCAGGGGGCTATTCTGGTGGCCTGGGGCGGCGATTATGTCTTTTCCCTGGACCAGGTCCTGGAAGAGGCCCTGATGCCCTTCCGGGAGCGTTTCCCCCGGCTCGATACGCGGCAGTCCCTCCAGACCCTGCGGGAATTCTTTACCCTGCGCCTCGGCCACCTGCTCACCGAATCCGGCCTGGCCCGGGAGGCGGTGGAGGCCGTCCTGGCCGCCGGCTGGACCGACCTGAGCGAAGTCCGGCTCCGGGCCCGGGCCCTGCACGAATTCCAGCAGCAGGCCGATTTTACCTCCCTGGCCGTCGGCTGCAAAAGGGCCCTGAACATCCTGAAAGGGATCCGGCCGGAGGAGGCGGGAACGGTGGCGGAAGACCGGCTGCTGGAGCCGGCGGAGCGGGATCTCTATCGGCAGATGACCGGCCTGGAGCAGGTCCTGCAACGTTCCCTGGCGGAAAAACAATTTCAGGCCTACCTGCAGCACCTGGCCCGCTTGCGGCCCGCTATCGACCGCTTCTTCGACCAGGTCCTGGTCATGGCCCCCGAGGAGGCCGTGAAGCGCAACCGCCTGGCCCTGCTCTTTCAATTGACCGGTCATTTCAACCGGGTAGCCGTCTTTTCGGGTTTTTCCACGTAAAGCCCCGCCTGTAACGAAGATCGGTCGGATCGGTCGGATCCGACCGATCCGTCGGATAAGGCCTTGGCCTTCCCCCGTGCTCTCTACCACATCTTGTGGCGCCATTTTTTTTAATACTCTTTATTGTATTTTTTTCTTTACAAGTCCCCCCGCCTTTCATTAGAATCCCCGGTATGCGAATCAAACGACTGGAACTCAACGGATTTAAATCCTTCCCCGAAAAGACCGTCATACCCTTTCCCAAAGGGATCAGCGGGGTGGTCGGTCCCAACGGTTGCGGCAAGAGCAACATCGTGGACGCCATCAAATGGGTCATGGGGGAGCAGAGCCCCCGGCAACTGCGGGGCAAGGGGATGGAAGACGTCATTTTCGCCGGGTCGAACGGGAAAAACTCGGTCGGCATGGCTGAGGTCTCCCTGGTCCTGGAAAACGACAACGGCAGCCTGCCGCCCGAACTGGCCGGGTTCACCGAGGTGGTCATCACCCGCCGCCTGTTCCGGGACGGCGAAAGCGAATACGCCATCAACAACCGGCCCTGCCGGCTCAAGGATATTACCCACCTGTTCCTGGGCACCGGCGCCGGAAGCCGCACCTATGCCGTGATCGAACAGGGCCGGGTAGGGGCCATCATCGACTCCAAGGCCGAAGACCGGCGCCATTGGATCGAGGAGGCGGCCGGTATTTCCAAGTATAAACATCGCAAGCAGGAGACGCTGCGCAAGCTGGAAGCGACGGAGCAGAACCTGCTGCGGGTGGGCGATGTCATCGCCGAGGTCCGGCGCCAGATGAATTCCCTGCACCGGCAGGCCAAAAAGGCCGAGCGCTACAAGGAAAACCGCCGGGAACTGAAGGAGATCGAACTGACCTTGACGGCCCGGGATTACCGGGACCTGATTGAGGAAAAAAAACGCCTGGAAGTCCAACAGGCAGAAGGACGCCGGACCGTTTCCGCCCTGCGCGGGGAAAGCCAGGAAATCGAGGGCCGTCTGGCCGGCATTGCCGGCTCCCTGCAGACCCTGGAGGAGGAACTGCGGTCTACCCAGGAGGCCTTTTACCGCCGGCAATCGGCCCGGGAACGGGAGGAAATGCTCCTGGAACAGGCCCGTCAAGAACAGCAGCAGTCTGCCGGCGAGGCCTCCCAGATTGAGAAGGAACTCAGCGAAATCGGCCACTGGCTGGGCGCCGCCGAGCAGGAGGCCGCAGCCCTGCGGGAAGAACTGGAAACCTACAATCAACGGTTAAATCAGGAAAAAAATCAGGTGGCCTCCCGGGAAGAGACCGTGGCTCGCTTGAAAAGCGAAACCCAACAGGCCCAGGCCGAGGCGGAAAAGGCCAAAGACCGCCTCTTGACGGCCCTGAACGAACAGACCCGGGTCCGTAACCGACTGGTGGGCCTGGTGCAGATGCGGGAGGACCGCCGGGTGCGCCTGACCCGCCTGGCGGAAGAAAAAGGGCAGTTGCACGAACGCCTCGACCACCTGGAGCGTATCTCCGGGGAAATCGGCGGGGAGATTTCCGAGCGGCAGCGGGATCGGGAAACCGTACAAACCGACCTGTCCGTCTCCCGGGAGCGGAAGCAGGAACTGGAGGAACAACTTCGGCAGATTTCGGGCGAAGTGGTGGACCTGGAAAGGAGCCGCCACGAAGACCAGGTTCAGATAAAGAACCTGGTTGATATCCAGAA
>JALOOY010000564.1:2084-3308 GCA_025454185.1 Thermodesulfobacteriota bacterium | reverse complement strand
CAGATCCGCAAACGGCTGGGCCAGGCCCTGGCCCGGGAGTACCAGCCTCAGGGCGACCTGGTCATGCCCTTTCCGGATTCGGGCAATTACGCGGCCATCGGCTTTGCCGAGGCCTCGGGCATCCCCTTCGAGATGGGGGTCATCCGCAACCACTACATCGGCCGCACCTTCATCCAACCCTCCCAGGGCATGCGGGACTTCGGGGTGCGGGTCAAACTGAACCCGGTCAAATCGGTGCTCAAGGGCCGCCGAGCGGTGATCGTGGAAGACTCCATCATCCGCGGCACCACCAGCCGCACCCGCATCAAGGCCATCCGGGCCGCCGGGGCCACCGAGGTGCACATGGTGGTCAGTTGCCCGCCCCACCGCTATCCCTGCTTTTACGGCATCGACTTCTCCACCCGGGGGGAGCTGATCGCCTGCCAGCACAGCGTCCCGGAGATTCAAAAATTCCTGGAACTGGACAGCCTGGGCTATTTGAGCCTGGAAGGCATGGTGGCCGCCACCGGCCTGGACCACAACAGCTTCTGCCTGGCCTGCTTTGACGGCTGCTACCCCGTTTCGCCGGACCAGGCCTTTTCCAAACTCTGTCTGGAGCCGCCCGTAGGATGAAGGTCCTGGAAGAAGCCAAGGCCGTCCTGGAAATCGAGGCCCGGGGCATTCTCGGTCTGATCCCCAAATTGGGCCGGTCCTTCGAAGAGGCCGTGGAGGCCATCTATCACTCTTCCGGGCGGGTCATCATCACCGGCATCGGCAAATCGGGCATCGTGGCCCGCAAGATCGTGGCCACCCTGAACAGCACCGGGACGCCGGCCCTCTTCCTCCATCCTACGGAGGCCATGCACGGCGATTTGGGCATGGTCACCGCCGCCGATATCGTCCTGTCCATTTCCAACAGCGGGGAAACGCGGGAACTGACCGGCATGCTCTCCAGCCTGCGCCACTTCGGCCCCAAGCTGATCGCCTTCACCGGCCGCCTGGATTCCACCCTGGCCCGCCAGAGCGACCTGGTCATCGACGTGGGGGTGGAGCAGGAGGCCTGCCCCTGGGGACTGGTGCCCACCACCAGCACCACCGCGGCCCTGGCGGCCGGGGACGCCCTGGCCGTGGCCCTGATCAAACGCCGGCAGTTCAACCATCGGGATTTTCGCCGTTTTCACCCCGGGGGCTCCCTGGGGGAGCGCCTGGCCGTCCAGGTGGCGGAGGTGATGCTCACCGGCGACC
>JALOOY010000564.1:0-2066 GCA_025454185.1 Thermodesulfobacteriota bacterium | reverse complement strand
ACCCTGGCGGAGGCCATTCGGGAAATGGACCAAAAAGACCTGGGAACCACCCTGGTGGTGGAAAGCGGAACCCGGGTCCTGCTCGGCATCCTCACCGACGGCGACCTGCGGCGGCTCCTCAAAGACCGGCTGTCCCTGGAAGGGCTGCGCGCCGGGGAGGCCATGATCGCCCGGCCCAAGGTCCTTTCCCCGCAGGCCCTGGCCGGCGAGGCCCTCAACCTGATGGAGACCCACCTGATCACGGTCCTGCCCATCGTGGACGACGGGGGCCGGGTCCTGGGCATCCTCCATCTCCACGACCTGCTGGGGCGGGGGGAATTCAAGTTTCGGTGAGGGGCGGACGATAACTCCTTAAAAAGAATGAACATCGAATGAACATCGAACATTCAACATCCAACATCGAACATCGAATCAATACTAAGATACCGTTCGGCGTTGGGCGTTCGGCGTTCGGCGAGGGAGTTAAATACAAAACTCTCATGCCTTGCGGGTGCTCGACCCGGACCTGGGGTTTAAATTAAAAAAAATAAAAAATATTGTGGCCCTTAGGTCTTGCTTTGGGTCGTCATGCCGGACTCGATCCGGCATCCAGGAGGGAAAGGACCCGTGCTCCCTGGATCCTGGCGTTCGCCAGGATGACGACCGAACAAGTTTTCATGCTTCGCGGTTGCCCGCCTGGCATTCATGCTATTAACGGTCTTAAAATAGTATTGACCGATTTTTCATAAATAAACCGCCTTTCTCTGCGTCCTCTGTGTGCTCGAGCGAAGCGGGCGAGAGAAAACGGACAAAGAGAGGTTCGGAGGCGTGAACACCTATCACCACCTGACCGAAGAAGACATCGTCATCGAAAAGCTGGGCATCCCCCGCATGGAAACCCCGGTGCGCTGCTTCACCCCCCCCGGTCAAACGCCGGGGAAGCGGCCCTGCAAGAATTTCGTTTCCGACAACGACCGGGTCCTGGTGGACGCCTCCGAAAAATACTTCATGGAGTGTTTCGAGAAGGGCGAAGCGCCTTTGTCTTTCGAAAAAGCCGGTCCCCGGGAGAAGATTTTCTTCCATCCCAAAAAAGTCAAGTGCGCCATCGTTACCGCCGGCGGCCTCTGCCCGGGATTGAACGACGTCATCCGGTCCATCGTGCTGGAACTGTATTACATCTACAAGGTGCACAATATCATCGGCATCCCCTTCGGGTACCAGGGCCTGTCCTCCCAATTCAACCACGAAGTCATCCCTCTGGACCCGGAGCGGGTCTCCTACATCCACGAACTGGGGGGAACCATCCTTTCCTCTTCCCGGGGGGGCTATCCGGTGGAAGACCTGGTGGATACCCTGCAGCAGTTGAACGTGAACATCCTCTTCGCCATCGGCGGCGACGGCACCCTGCGGGGGGCCAACCGCATCGCCGAGGAAATCCGGCGCCGGGGCCTGATCACCGCGGTCATCGGCATACCCAAGACCATCGACAATGACATCTTTCTGGTGGAAAAATCCTTCGGCTTCGATACGGCCGTGGAATCCGCGGCCCAGGTCATCCGCAGCGCCCACACCGAGGCCACCGGCGCCCCCAGCGGCATCGGGCTGGTCAAGCTCATGGGCCGCCACTCGGGCTTCATCGCCGCCTACGCGGCCCTGGCCCTGCGGGAAGTCAACTTCGTGCTCATCCCGGAATCGGACTTCGACCTCGAAGGCCCTCAGGGCTTACTGGAATGTCTGCGCCTGCGCCTGGCCGAACGGGGCCACGCCGTGGTGGTGGCGGCCGAAGGGGCGGGACAGAAATTTTTCACCGAAGACCCGGTGCGCAAAGACCCGTCGGGGAATATCCGACTGGGCGATATCGGCCCTTACCTGGTGGGGCGCATCAAGGCCTTTTTTGAGGACTTGGGCCGGGAAATCAATCTGAAATACATCGACCCCAGCTACATCATCCGCAGCCAGCCCGCCAACTTCAGCGACCGGATCTTCTGCGGTTTCCTGGGCCAGCATGCCGTCCATGCCGCCATGGCCGGAAAAACCAACATGCTGGTCAGCCTCTGGAACAACGAATACATCCATGTGCCCATTCA
>JALOOY010000115.1 GCA_025454185.1 Thermodesulfobacteriota bacterium | reverse complement strand
TCATTTCCGATTTGACACAGGGATGGCCGTCGATCGTCTCCGATCCGATCTTTTTTTTGTCCATAACCACGTCCTGGTCATAGACCGAAGGGGTCTTTTTGGTCTCCAGCCCCTGTTCGAAATAGGATTTGGAGTTGGGACTGATCATGATGGTCTTTTTGGCCCCACCGTCATGGACGGTGTACAGGCCCTGCATCATGCCGGTTTCACTGCGGGTCTTGTTGCCCATCTTGGCCATGGGCATGGACATGCCGCCGATCACCATCTTGGCCGTGTAATTATCCGGGGGCGCAGCCGCAGCAGGTCCCAGATAAAGAAACACGGCCAGCAGCAAAATTCCAATTCCCAGCCAACCCATTTGTTTGCGCATTTTTTCTTTCCCTCCTGAGATGTATTAGTCTTTCGGCTAATAATGATGGACTCGTAAAAAGTCGTCATTGCGGGCGGCGCGAAGCAATCCCCCAGCCTAACTATCTGATTCCCGGGGATTGCTTCGTCGCTTCACTCCTCGCAAGGACTCCCTGGCGGACTTTTGGCGGACCCATCAATAATTAACTATTGATTATTGTTTGCTGTTTGTTATCTTGTTTTTTTCTGCTCGATCCCCTCCTCCAGCACCCGCCACAACTCCTCTTTACCCTGCCGGGTCCTGGAAGAGAAAAAGACCGGCGCCGCCTTCGGGTCCCAGCCAAGTACGCGCCCGATCTCCCTTTGTGCCGCCGGCCAGCGGCCCCGGCTGACCGTGTCACTCTTGGTCAGGACCACCACCGGGCCGATCCCCAGGTGGGAAGCCAGGCCGAAAAAATACCGGTCTTCTTCGTTGGGGGAACGGCGGATGTCCAGCAGCAACACGAGCCGTATCAGGTTCCGCCGGAATTGCAGGTAATCGGCCATGGCCTGCTGGTAGGAGCGGATCACCTCCTTGGGGGCCCTGGAATAGCCGTACCCGGGAAGATCGACCAGCATGAGGCCTTCGTTGATCAGGAAAAAATTGAGCACCTGGGTCTGCCCCGGGGTCCGGCTGGTCCGAACCAGGCTTTTCCGGCCCAGGAGGGTATTGATCAAGGAGGATTTGCCCACATTGGAGCGGCCGGCGAAGGCGATTTCCGGGAAGCTCGCTTCGGGAAAGTCGCGGGGCTTCAAGGCCCCTTTCACAAAAACGGCCGATTGAATGATCATGGGATTTCCCGGTAAGCACCCCGGGCGATATAGGCGGCCAGGCGATTCAGGCCTTCTTCGATCCGCTCCAGCGAATTGGCGTAGGTAAACCGCAGGTAGCCTTCCCCCCCCGACCCGAAATCGATCCCGGGGGAGACCCCGACCCCGGCCCGGTGCAGTATGTCAAAGGCCAGTCGATAAGAATCAGGGTGAAATTTTTTGGCATTGGCCAGCACATAAAAGGCGCCGGTGGGTTCCACGGCCAGGCCGAAGCCGATCTCCTTCAGGCGTCGAATCATGAAGCGGCGGCGCTGATCATAGGTGGCCCGCATGCGGGCCACCTCCGGCCCGGCTTCGGTCAGGGCCGCGATGCCGGCCCACTGGGCCATGGAATTGGCCGAGATAAAAAAATTCTGATGGATCTTCTGGATGGGGCGGACAAACTCCTGCGGGGCGATCAAATATCCCAGTCGCCAGCCGGTCATGGCATAGAGCTTGGAAAAGCCGTTCAGTACAAAGGCCCGATCGGTAAACTCCAGAATGGAGTGCTCTTTCCCTTCATAGACCAGCCCATGGTAGATTTCATCGGACACGATGTAAGGGGGCAACTGGGACAGTTCCCTCATCCGCTCCGCGGAAAGCAGGGTCCCCGTGGGATTGGCCGGGGAATTGATAAAAACGGCCTTGGTTTTCGGCCCCAGGCGGGCGGCCACCTCGCGGGGTCGAAATTGGAAACCGTCCTCTTCCAGCACAGGCACCATGACCGGCTGTCCCTGGGCAAAACGGATGAAATTCGGATAACAGGCGTAGTGGGGATTGGAGATGATTACCTCATCTCCCGGTTCCAGCAGGGCTGAAAAAACCATAAAAATGGCCGGCGAAGTGCCGGCGGTGACCACAATCTGGTCCGGAGAAACGGACACCCCGTATTCCCCATGGTAATGGTCCGCAATGGCCTCGCGCAGCTCCAGCAGGCCCAGACTGTGGGTATAATGGGTCCGCCCGTCCTGCATGGCCCGCAGGCCCGCCTCCTTGATGCATTCCGGGGTATCGAAATCCGGCTCCCCCACCTCCAGGTGGACGATGTCCCTCCCGGCCCTCTCCAGGACCTGGGCCGCCTCCAATACGTCCATGACAATGAAGGGGGTGATCTCCCGGGCCCGCCGGGAAACTTCCGGGCCTTTGGCTTCCTCCGGCATCAGGGCAGTCCTCGCATTTTTTCTTTGGCCTTCAGGGCCAGGTCGGTATGGGGGGCCAGGCGGATCACCTCCTGGAAGGCCATACGGGCCAAAGCCTGCTGGTTCAACTCCAGGAAAACCTCCCCCAGGTCATAGTGCCCCTGGGCATATTGGGGGGCGTATTCGATGGCTTTTTTGAAGGCCTCGAGGGCCTCTTCCAGGTTGCCGCTGCCTTTCCAGGCCAGTCCCAGCCCATGAAAGGCCAGGCTGTAGCGGGGTGACAACCGGATAGCCTCGGTGAAGTTCTGGCGGGCCTGGCCGTAATCCTTCAGGGCCAGGTAGGCCTGGCCCCGATTGTAATAGGCAAAATGGGGCGTGGCGTACAGGGGACTTTCCAGGGCCCGGGTGAACTCGGCCACGGCCTCCGGGATTCGTCCGGTCCGCAGATAAGCAGTCCCCAGGTTGTTGCGCACCTCCACATATTTAGGGTCCAGTTCGAGGGCCTTTTTAAAGGCCTCGGCGGCCGGTTGGGGCAGCCCCTTTTCCAGGTAGGCAATACCGAGCACGTTTTGGATGACCGGATTGCCCGGGTCCAGTTCGGCGGCCTTCAGCAGCTCCCCCAGGGCCTGGGTGGCCTTTCCTTCCTGCAGCAGCGAATCCCCCAGGCGCATGCGGCTCAAGGCCTCTTCCTTGACCTGGGGCGAGGTCTGGCATCCGGCCGAGACGATCACCAGCAACAGGCTCAGCCCCCAAAACCCCCTCCACCTTTTTGGATCGTTTTTATTTTTCATTTTGCCTTTTGAAATTTTCATCTTGCCCTATTTTTTGAATCAAATGACCTTGTTCAGCGGATACTCGATAATCCCCTGGGCCCCTTTGCGGATCAGACGCGGGATCAGTTCCCGCACCTGGGCTTCCTCCACCACCGTCTCCACGGAAAACCAGTCCGAGTTATACAGGGGGGCTACGGTGGGAGCGTTCAGGCTGGGGAGATGTTCCACCAACTCTTTCAATTTGCCCTGGGGGATGTTCATTTTGAGGCCCACCATCTTTTCCGCCCGCATGGCCCCCTGGAGCAGGAGAACGATCTCCTTCATCTTTTCTTTTTTCCAGGTGTCGCGCCAGGCCTCCCGGTTGGCGATCATCTGGGTATTGGACTGCATCAGCTCATGGATGATCTTCAGCCCGTGGGCGTGAATGGTACTGCCCGTCTCGGTTACCTCCACCACGGCGTCGGCCAGGCCCGAGGCGATCTTGGCCTCGGTAGCGCCCCAGGAAAATTCCACCCGCACCGGTATGCTCCGCTCGGCGAAATAGCGCCGGGTGAAGTTCACCAGTTCGGTGGCGATCTTTTTGCCCTTGAGGTCCTCCAGTTTCTTATAGCGGGAGTCTTTGGCCACGGCCAGGACCCAGCGGGCCGGCCGCTGGCTGACCTTGGAATAGACCAGGTCGGCCACCACCTTGACCTTGGAGTTGTTCTCCAGGGTCCAGTCCTTGCCGGTAAGGCCCACGTCCAGGGTGCCGCTTTCCACGTAACGGGACATCTCCTGGGCCCGGCAGATGGAGCACTGGATGTCCTCGTCGTCGATTTCCGGGAAATAATTACGGCTGTTCACGTCGATCTTCCATCCCGACTTCCGGAAAAGCTTGATGGTCGCCTCCTGGAGACTCCCCTTGGGTATGCCTAATTTCAAAATCTTTTTCATTGGGAATACACCTCCCGGGGATCGAAACCTTTTTCGCCCTGAACGGTCACGGTCCCGTCCGCTTCCCGCTTCCGGTAGAAACAGCTCCGGTACCCGGTATGGCAGGCGCCGCCCCCCAATTGCTCTATCTTGATTAGAATGGTATCGTCGTCGCAGTCGATCCAGATTTCCTTCACCAGTTGCACGTGCCCGGAGGTCCCGCCCTTGTGCCACAATTCGTCCCGGCTGCGGCTCCAGTAATGGACCTGTCCGGTCTCCAGGGTCTTTTCCCAGGCCGTCCGGTTCATGTAGGCCAGCATGAGCACCTGGCCGGTCTGCCAGTCCTGAGCAATGGCCGGCAGCAAGCCTTTTCCTTTTTCAAAATCCGGTTTCATCTTTTCCAAAACTTCCTTTTCAGACATATCGAGACATTAAAGATCATTATTACCTAAATTTATTATTATAACTTATATTTATAAATAAAGTCAAAGACGAATAATGCGCCGGCGCTTCTTTCTTCCCGATTCCGGCAGTTTCAGACGGAGGGCCTAGGAGACGATTGCCTTTTTCTCTTATAAAAGGCGTTTTTGAGGCCTCGATCAAAAGTTTTTAGCTCCTGGATCCGGTTAATCCGGCAAAGGGCCAATTGCAGCAGGTCCCGGGCCGTCAATTCCGGATGGCGGTCCGCCAGGGCGCGGGCCTGCAATACCGCCTCGCTGTCTATGGGCAGCACCCGGTCAACACCCCGCGTGGCCAATTCCAGGGCCGCATCCAGGGTCGCCAACCTTCCGACCGGCAAATAGACGTGCAGCAGCTCCTGGAGCACTTCGGCCGAGGTCACCAGCCGGTTCCCGGCCCGGCTCGACTGCAGGAAAAAACGTTGCGCTTCCTCCCGCAGCGCATGGGGACGACCTACGGCATAAATGAAGACATTGCTGTCCACAAAAATCATGGCCGCCCCCCGCGGCGGTATCCTTTTTGTATCGTCTTTTTATGGTCCTCCCAATCGGGCTCTTCGCCCTCCTCCCTTTCCCGGCAACCGGCAAAAAACCGTTTCAGAGACTCCTCATCAGCCAAAGGAGCGGCCTCCCCCATTTTCAGCATTTTTTTTCCGGCTTCCCGCAGCCAGGCGCTGAGGGACTTTGATTCCTGGAGGGCCCGAATCCGAAACTTCAGGGCGTCGCTTTCATCCAGAATGACCTGAACCCGTAATGACATGGACTTCGACCTCCCCCTAATTATATGTGTAGCATAAAAGACACATACATATTATCATTACGTATTATGGTAGACAAGGCCAAAACCTCTTCCATCGCCTCGAACCAAAAAGCACCATCGGGGATATTAATCATTTTTTGACCTGGCCCTTCACCCCGGTCCAGCGCGCCTGCAGTTGCCCGCAGGCTGCCGAGATGTCGCTCCCTTTACTCCGGCGGATGATGGCCGTGTAGTGGCGGCGGACCAGGGCCTCCTGGAAGGCCAGAATCTGCCCTTCCGCGGGGGGCCGGAATTCGGAGCCCTCGTGGGGGTTGAAAGGTATCAGGTTGATCTTGGCCTGGACGCCCTGGAGCAGGTCGGCCAGGTCCCCGGCCGCAGGCAGGGAATCGTTGACGCCGGCCAGCAGGATATATTCGAAGGTGATCCGCTTGCCCCGCGGCAGCGGATAGGCTTTACAGGCAGCGATCAGGTCCCGGAGCGGGTAGCGGCGGCTGACCGGCATGAGCCGGCTACGGGTAACGTCGTCCGCGGCGTTCAGCGAAACAGCCAGGCTCACCGGCGAACTCCGGCCCAGGGCCTTCAAGGGGGGGATCAGCCCGGCCGTGGAGAGGGTCACGTGGCGGTGGGACAACTGCAGGCCCAGGGGGTCCAGCAGGATCTCCAGGGCCCGGAGTACGTGTTTGAAATTGGCCAGGGGTTCGCCCATGCCCATGAAGACCACGTTGGTCAAAAGCACGGGATCATCCTTCA
>JALOOY010000114.1 GCA_025454185.1 Thermodesulfobacteriota bacterium | reverse complement strand
GACAATTTGAGTTTTTCCCCCGGGGCTGCCTTAGGTATTTTGAGCCCTTTCTCTTCCAAAAAAGCCAATTCATCCCACTCCGGGGCCCGGCAATCCACCCAACCCTCCGGAACGGCCAGATAGCGCTGCCCCTCACGGCGGGTCTCCAAGATGTCCCACAAAGAGACCAAGGACTGGCCAAATCCATAGCGGACGGAAAGCCAACACCAGTCCCGATCGATGGCCTCGGGCAGGATCTCCAGTCTTTCTGCTTGATCGAAGATCTTCAGGTTTTTGACCGAGGCGTCCACAAGCTGGGTCTCGTCCTTCAGGAGCGAACCGTATTCCTGTAAAAACTCCGGCACCTGAGATTTCTTGAGCACCATTTTTACCGGGGCCGTGAATTTTCGTTCCGGGGCGCCCGGGCGTTCCAGTTCCGCCAGCAGGCCCAGTTCCTTTACATAGATCAAATCCCCGTACCGGTATTTTTCCAACTCTTCCCGCTCGAGATACCTCCTTTCCCCGTCGGCCTGCAGGACCTCCACCAGGGGTCTGATTTCCAGATCCATCTCCGTAGTGGCCGAAATTTTAAAAAGGGATTTGAGCGGCACCGGGGAGAGGGCCAGTTGGTGGTCATTCAAAAGCTGGTCCTGAAAATTCCGGAGCACGGCTCGTACCTTTTCCCGGGGCAGGACCAGTTGAAACAAGGGACCTTCCGGCCCTTTGCCCACCAGGAAGAAGCGGCCGGTCTTCTCTTCGATAGCCGGGGCTAGGGTCAGCGCCTGATCGGGGAATTCCCGGAAGAGATGGTAGGCCAGACGATACCAGAATTTCTGAGCCAGGACCTGTCCGATGGACTGGAAGCCCATCCGGTCCATGGCCAGCTCGTTTTCCGAAAGGGTTAGCTCTCCCAGCCTCTTCAGGAGGGCCGCCCGGCTGGGAACGGCATCGACGGCCGGGACCTGATTGAAGCGCTCCAACAACCGTCCGGCGTCCGCCCCCCTGGAGAGATAAACAACCATTTCGCGTTCTTCGTCGTCGTAGATTCGGATTTGCCTGTTCTCGTCCTGCGGCAGAATACGAACCTTTACCGAATCGACGGTTTCCCGGGAATCCTGGGGGCGATTTCCCCCCGAAAGAGCGAATCAGGGCCGCCTGACTTCGGGATAACAAATGAATGTGCGGACAAGTCTGTCGGCCCGCCAGGGAGCAGGAACAATAACGCTGTTCCACCAGAGGCTTTTCCCCTGAAATAATGTAGGCCACTCCCGGCCGGCGTTCAATCCCGTCCGGTACCAGGGCTAACCCGTGACGGTGAAACTCCACCCGGTCCAGATTGGCGGGGGCTTCCGCAGGGGTTAATGCTTTCGGTTTGCTGGGAATGCGGTTTGGGGATGGGTTTGATGATTTTTTATCTTTTTGATCCTTTTTCCGGGCCAACGGGCGACGAGACTCCTTTCGTTTGAAACTCCTGAAACATCCGGACGGCGTCCTCCTCCTCGAGATCGAACCAGCGCTGATAAGCCTCGGCCACGGCAAAACCCCAGCCGGCGCGGATATTGGCGCAATAGAGGGCGTCCACCTCGCGGGCGACTTTGCGCACCCGGTCCTCACTCCCGGTGGGCACGGCGATGACGACCTGTTCGGCTTCCAGCCGCCGGACTGCCGCCACGGCCGTGAGCATGGTAAAACCCGAAGCCAGACCGTCGTCCACCAGGATGGCCGTCCGGTCTTTAAGCTGCGGCCAGGGCCGGTCACCCCGAAATTTATGGACCCGGCGTGCCACCTTCTCTTTGGTTTTTTCCAAACCCTCCGCCATCTGCTTTTCGGTCAAACGCAAATGGGGAAGCAGCTCCTCGTTCAAGCGCACCGTCCCGTCAAAGGCCACGGCCCCGTACCCGGCCTCGTTATTCCAGGGCAGGGTGATCTTGCTGACCACCGCCGCCTCCAGGGGTAGATTCAGTTCCTCGGCCACGGCCACGGCCACCGGGATGCCGCCGGAGGGAATGCCCAGGATCAGGGTATGGGTACCCCGAAAATTTTCCAGCATGCCGGCCACCACCCGGCCGGCATGCTCCCGGCTGCGGAAGATGCGCAGGCGATCCCGCAGATCCGGGACTTCCATAATTTTTCCCAATGGATTCATAGCGGTTATTTTAATACAAGGTGCGCCGTTCCCCCAAGTATTTTCTTGAACCCAACCTTAAACCCGGTAAAATAGCCTCCAGTGAAATCCCCAGAACGGATTGTGTATCTTTCGTTTTCAAGGAACAAGGCATGCCTTCTGAATCCCCCGGCCTGATATCCGCACCGGCCACCCGCTCCCGCCCGGCCCAGGCCGCTGTCATCGCGGCTTTTCTCCTAATCACCATCTACGGGCTGGACCAAATGCGGCTGTTCGTAAAAGCGCCGCAGTCCGGAGTGTTCGGTAGTTTTCACGCCGACGGTTATACCATCCAGAAGCTGGTCGACGCCCGGACGAGTGCCCCGCTGACGGTTGGCTGGCGGATTACGGCGATTGACGGCATTCCCGTTTTCCAGTGGTTTCGATTGCTGCTGCGCTTCCCTCCCGGGGAAGGGCCGTCCTGGTCTTTGTCTAAAAGGACAGCGATTTCGGTCACGGATCAGCAGGGTGTCGAACGCACCGTCTTTCTCACCTTGCGGTCTTTTTCCCTGACTGATCTCTGGGGACCATTTTGGATCTGGTTTCTGGCCTGGTTCATCCTCTTCAGTGGAGGCTACCTGTTCCTTCGCTACCCCGTTCAGGCCCGGGTCAACCTCCTTGCCTTTCTTCTTTTGATAGCGGCCTTAAGCATCTTCAACCATTCCGCTCGCCACCTGGCCCTGGAAATGGGGCCCCGTCTACCTTTTTTGATTGTTATCCGCTTAGGCTCTCTGTCCTTTATCTTTTCCGCCTGGCTGATGCTCATCATCATCTTTCTGAACCGGAGAGGACATTTTCGGTTGCCTTCCTGGGTCCCCTGGGTTGTTTTTCTGGTCCCTCCGGCGGCCCTACTCAGTGTGGCCCTGATATTCCCCGGCGGACCCATCAACGCTTATGACCGCTCCCTGCGTCTGTTTCATTTGAATGCCGGTGTCGTGGTCGCTGTTACTTTTGCCATCCTGGGACATTCCTACTATTCCTCGCAGGATGCCGTCTTGAAAGCCCAACTCAAATGGCTCCTCTGGGGACACCTGATCGGCATGTTTCCCTATATTTTCCTCTATTCCCTGCCGGTTGCCCTCGGTGGCGTCCCGGTGATCCAGTACAACCTGGCCCTGATCCCGCTGCCTTTGATCGTGTTTTCTTATTTTTTTGCTTTTTACCGCTATCGGCTGATGGACGTGGACCGGGTGATTGAAGGAAGCCTGGTATTCGGGTTGTCAGCCGGACTGCTTTCCCTGGCCTACTTGGCCGCGCTATGGGTGATCAAAGAAAAACTCGTGGCCGGGTTGGGGGCTGAATCCTGGTTCCGTTCAGACCTTCTGGTCCTGGTGGGCTTAGCCTTTGTCTTTAATCCCCTTAAGAACCAAGTCCAACGAGGGATTAACCGCGCCCTTTTCCCGGAGCGCATCGGCCTTCCCGTCCTGCTGCTGGAAGAGAGTACCAAGATTTCCCGATCCTCCAATGTGCCAGAAATCGCTGCTGTTCTTTTGGAAGACCTGCCGGACAGGCTGACCATAGATCGCAGTGCTCTGTTGCTGCGACGGCCCCATGGCCAGGCCTGGGAATTGACCCAAAGTCCGAAAGGCTGGCTGCAACTGGGCGAACCTTCCCTGTCCGCTCTGGAAGAATTGGAAAAAAAAGAACCTTTTAAAACGTTCTGGGACTTCCTGACCGAGGAGGAGCGTTTCGGGGACCAGCGGGCGCTGATTCTGCTGAAAAACAAGGGGGTAGCCACCATCGTCCCCTTAAAAAGCGTGGATGACCTCTGGGGATTTTATCTTTTGGGGGAAACCAGAAGCCATCGCCTGCTCACCAGGAAAGAATTTCAAGTAATCGCCTCCCTGGCCACGCAAGCGGCCCACCTGGTGGGCAATGCCCGTCTTTTGGAAGGACTGCAACAGACCAATCGTTCTTTGGGCGAGTTGAACATCCGTCTTTTGCAGGCCGAGCAGATGGCCAATCTGGGGGAAGGCGCGGCCGTACTGGCCCATGAGCTCAAGAACCCCTTGGGCATTATCCGGGGCTCCGCGGAAATTCTGCTCAAAGGGCGGGACCCTTCGCAACAAACCGAGATCCTGCAATTCATCCTCGAGGAAACCGATCGCTTGACGGCTTTGACGGATGAGTTCATGCGCTTTGCCCGCATGGCGCCGCCGGAAAAAAATCCGACGGACCTGGACGATCTGGTGCAATCGGTGGCCTTTCTCTGGGACTCCCGAAGAAAGGCCACCCCCCCCCTGGCCATCCGTTTTGAGCTGGGTCTGCAGGGTGAAACCGTCCCCATCGATTCCCGACAGGTCTACCAGGTGCTGCTGAACCTGCTGGCCAATGCGGAAGACGCCATGCCCGCGGGCGGTCAATTACTCCTGGCCACCGGCCTGGAGCGGTCCTCGGGAAAAGCCTGGGTCTCCGTGGAGGACACCGGAAAGGGCATCCCGGCCAAAGCCCTGCCGCGGGTGTTTGACCGTTTTTTTACCACCAAGGAATCCGGACTTGGCCTGGGTCTTGCTTTGGTGAAAAAAGTAGCTGAGGCCCACGGGGGCTCCGCCCGGATAGAATCTCCCGCTGGGCAGGGCGCCAGGGTCACCCTGTTTTTCCCTTTTTAATACAAAAAAAAGACCGAACAGCCAACGTCCGACAGCCAACAGCGAATTGCGGTAATATATTGTTATTGTTGCCATTTTTATTATTCGTGGGTGCCCGCCCCGGGCCTAGGGGTTTATTACAATTTGTAAAAGAGGAGTGATCCCATGCCCCGCATCCTGGTCGTGGACGACGAAAGCCGCTACTGCAAAATTTTGAGCCTCATGCTGCAACCCGAGCATTACGAGGTGGTTACGGCCACCGAAGGGAAGACAGCGGCCCGTCTCCTGGAGGAACAGGACTTTGACCTGATTTTATCCGATCTCTTCATGGAGCCCTTCAGCGGACCCGACCTGCTCCGGCATCGTAACCGTGTTTCTCCGGAAACCCCCTTTATTGCCCTGACCGCCTTCGGCTCCATACCGTCAGCCGTGGAACTGATCAAGGAGGGGGCCTTCGATTACCTGACCAAACCCTTCCAGGAAGAATACCTGTTGGCAGCCGTCCGCAACGCCCTGAAAGTCAGAGCCCTGGCCGAAGAAAACCGCAATCTTAAGGAACTGCTGAAGGAAAGCCTGGGCGCAGCCGAATTTATCGGGGAATCCCGACCCGTTAAAATGCTTTTAAATCGGGTCCAGACCGTGGCCCCGACCGACTACACGGTGCTGCTCCTGGGGGAAACGGGAACGGGAAAAGACCTGATCGCCCGGCTGATCCACCGGTTAGGAACAACCAAAGAAGGTCCCTTCGTTAAAATCAACTGCGCCGCCATCCCCTCGAATTTACTCGAAAGCGAGTTGTTCGGCCATGAGAAGGGGGCCTTCACCGGCGCCGTGGCCCGGGTCAAGGGAAAATTCCAGTTGGCCCAGGGCGGGACCCTGTTTCTGGATGAGATCAGCGAGCTGGACCTGTCGCTCCAGGCCAAAACCCTGCAGGCCATCGAAGACAAGCGTTTTTATCCCCTGGGCTCATCGCGCGAAGTTGCCGTGGGCTGCCGGATCCTGGCCTCCAGCAACCGGACGCTGAAGGAGCTGGTTGAGCAGGGAAAATTCCGGCCGGACCTGTTGCACCGCCTCATGGCCTTTCCGGTTCATATCCCGGCGCTGCGGGAAAGGCAGGAGGATATTCCTCTTCTGTCCACGCATTTCCTGAACGTCTTCGGGGCCGAAATCGGCCGTCCCGATCTCCATCTGAATGACGAGGCCCATGAACTGCTGGCAGCCTATCCCTGGCCGGGAAATGTGCGGGAATTGATGAATGTGCTCCGCTCGGCGGCCCTGTTGAACCGGGAGGGCGTCGTGGGGGTGGAGGCCCTGTCCGCCTATCCCTTTATCTGGGGTGAAGAGGAACGGGAGGAAGCCCCAACTCCTCCGGCCGGACCTTCTCCACTGCCCACTCTGGCCGAGGCCGAACGGGACCTGATCCGCCGGGCACTGGACCAGGCCATGGGCAACAAAACCCAGGCGGCCAAAATGCTCGGCATCAGCCGCAGTCATTTGCGTTACAGGATGATTCTGCAGAACCTGACCTAACTCCCTATCTACATCCCGGTTGATTTCAACCATCGCTCTGGCCGGAGCGGTTGATTTCAACCGCCCTGTCGAGTCCTGTTCAGCAGCCTGCCCGCCCCTTCGGTTTTTCTACTTTATCTTATTATTTTTATTCAATTTTTTATGGTCAATCCAGGCCTTCTTCTGCGTTAAGTCAGGCATAAATTTTGCTATACAATTATTTTTATTTTCCCCCACTTCTCTGCGGCCGTTCAGGCCGGAACGTCTAAAATAAGGATGAAGAAGATGTTACACCGTCTTGGAAGATTCGCCCTGATCACGCTCCTATTCTTGCTTTTGTCCAGCTTAACCCTTTCCGCCCAGGCTGCCGTTTGGTATGTGGATGCTGCCCAGGGCGTTTCCGGAAACGGCACCAGTTGGCACGAGGCCTTCAAGACGATCCAGGAGGCCGTTCCCTGGGCCGTCGGTTCGGACGAGATCTGGGTAAAGAAGGGGATATATCCTCTTGCCTCCACCATCAACCTGAATATGAAGATGATCAGTATTTACGGTGGATTTGCCGGCGGCGAGACCGAGTTAAGCCAGAGGGACATAAGAAACAATACGACAACGATCGACGGCCAGAACCTGCACCGCTGTTTTTATGTCTATTATGGTGCGCCGAGGATAGACGGGTTCACCATAACCAGGGGAAAATCCGGTTCCTACCTTAATCCCAATGATTACATGGGCGGCGCCATATATTTTGACCGGTGCGGGGATTTGATTCCGGTGGTCATCAACTGCGTCTTTAAGGACAACCTGGCCGAAAACGTCGGCGGGGCCATTGCCAACTACTACTCTTCGCCGTACATCCTCAATTCTTCATTTTCGGGAAACGT
>JALOOY010000113.1 GCA_025454185.1 Thermodesulfobacteriota bacterium | reverse complement strand
CATCCCGGCCGAACCAATGATACAACTTTAATGGAAAGGTATGATTAATGTCCGAAAGGAATTTTATGAGGGCTCTCCCCTTTTTCAGGGTAAGGCTTAGATATATAAAAAGATTTTACAGGAAGTCAAGAAAAAAGGAAGCAAGGACAAGGGGAAAGCGCAGGGGAAGCTCAGGGCCAGGGGTTTTCGGAGGGTATGAAATGAGGGGAGGGGGGGAAGGGTCGTACCGGGCCCCGGACCGGTCCTCCGGGCCTTATAATTAAAGCCTTAAATTTCATAGACTTTTATGTGGACATATGTTAAAAAATATATTTTTTCTCAAGGTAATGGCTGAACAAATCGCCAAAATAATTAGCGATTACCTGGAACAGGCTGCCTTGGAGCGGCGTTATTCCGCCCATTCGCTTCGCGGCTACCGGCATGACCTGCTGGAGTTCCTGGCCTACCTGGAAGAACAGGGTATCCGGGAGCCCGAAAAGATCGGGGTGAACCTGCTCCGGGCCTTTTTGAGCCGGCTGTTGCGGAAAAACGCGAAGTCTTCCGTGGCGCGCAAGGTGGCGGCTATTCGAGCCTGTTTCAAGTTCGCCCAGCGTAAGGGCTGGATCCAGGAAAACCCGGCGCTGCACCTGCGTGCCCCCAAGACGGCCAGGTCTATCCCTCCTTTCCTTTCGGAGCGAGAGGCCGAACACCTGTTGCAATCTTCTCCGGACCCGGACTGGCTGCTTCGGCGGGACCAGGCCATTCTGGAGCTGTTCTATGCCTCCGGGATTCGGTTGAGTGAATTGGCTGGTTTGAATTGGACGGATGTCGATTTTTCCATCCGCCTGGTCCGGGTCAAGGGCAAGGGCGGACGGGAGCGGGTGGTGCCTTTGGGCCGGGTGGCGATCGAGGCTTTGCGGGCTTACCGGGAGGCGCAGGAGGATGCCGCGCTCAAAAAATCGGGCTTACAGGCGGCGGACCGCGAGGCCCTTTTTTTAAACCGGACGGGCGGACGCCTGACCGACCGCACCATCGCCCGGCGTCTGAAAAAAAGGGCGCTGGCCGCCGGGCTGTCACCGGCTGTCAGCCCCCATGCCCTGCGGCACAGCTTCGCCACCCACCTTTTGAACGCCGGGGCGGATTTGCGCGTGGTCCAGGAACTGCTTGGGCACCAGAGCCTGTCCACGACCCAGAAATATACCCATATCAGTCTGGGTCACCTGATGGAAGTTTATAAGAAGGCCTTCCCGCGGCCTTAAAAATCAAAAATCAAACAACATTATCGTTAAAGGCATGAACGCTGAAACAATCTTCCACGGAACGACCATCCTGGCCCTCCAACACCAGGGTAAAATGATCATTGCCGGGGACGGACAGGTGACCCTGGGCCAGACGGTGCTGAAACAGGGGGCCCGCAAGATCCGGCGCATGTATCACGACCAGATCATCGCCGGCTTCGCCGGGGCCACGGCCGACGCCCTGACCCTGTTCGAAAAGCTGGAAGCCAAGCTGGAGCAGTTCAACGGCAACCTGACCCGGGCCGCCGTGGAGATGGCCAAAGACTGGCGGACCGATAAAATCCTGCGCCGGCTGGAGGCCCTGCTGGTGGCTGCCGACCGGGAGCACATCCTGATCCTTTCCGGGAACGGGGATGTACTGGAGCCGGACGACGGGGTCACGGCCATCGGCTCGGGCGGCCCTTACGCCCTGGCCGCGGCCCGGGCCCTGATCGGGCATTCGGCTTTGCCGGCCCGGGAGATCGCCCTGGAGGCCATGAAGATCGCCGCCGGACTCTGCATCTACACCAACGAACACGTGGTATGGGAGGAGCTATAGTTTGACCCTGGAATACCTGACCCCGCGGGAAATCGTTTCCGAGCTGGATAAATACATCATCGGTCAGCACGAGGCCAAGAGGACCGTGGCCATTGCCCTGCGCAACCGCTGGCGGCGCCAGCAGGTGCCCGCTGAACTACGGGACGAGATCGCCCCCAAGAACATCATTATGATCGGCTCCACGGGAGTGGGAAAAACCGAGATCGCCCGGCGTCTGGCCCGCTTGGCCCAGTCCCCCTTTTTAAAGGTGGAGGTGACCAAGTTCACCGAAGTGGGTTACGTGGGTCGGGATGTGGAATCCATGATCCGGGACCTGACGGAACTGGCCATCAACATGGTCAAAGCCGAGGAAAAGCAGAAAGTCCTGGCCAAAGCCGAGGAGGTGGCCGAGGAGCGTCTGCTGGACCTGCTGCTTCCGCCCCCCAGCGGGACCGTTAAAAGTGATGAGTCCCAGGAAAAAAAGGCTTTGGAAGGTCCGGCCGCTCCGGGGGGGGAAAGCTCCTCCACCCGGGAAAAGATCCGCAAGCTCTTTCGGGACGGCAAGCTGGCCGAACGATTCGTGGACCTGGAGGTCAGCCAGCGGGCCATTCCGAGCATCGAGATTTTTTCCAGCGCCGGTCTGGAGGAGATGGACCTCAATCTGAAGGACATGTTCGGCAACCTCTTTCCGAAAAAGACCAAGCTGCGCAAGGTCAAAGTGCCGGAGGCCTACCAGATCCTGGTTCAGGAAGAGTCCCAGCGCCTGATCGATATGGATAAGGTCACCGAAGAAGCCCTGCGCAAAGTGGAGCAGACCGGCATCATCTTTCTGGACGAGATCGACAAGATCGCCGGCCGCGGCGCCAGCCACGGACCGGACGTATCCCGGGAAGGGGTCCAGCGGGACCTGCTGCCCATTGTGGAAGGGTCCACGGTGACCACCAAGTACGGCATGGTCCGGACCGATCATATTCTTTTTATCGCCTCGGGGGCCTTTCACAATGCCAAACCGGCGGACCTGATCCCCGAACTGCAGGGGCGCTTTCCCATCCGGGTGGAACTGCAGACCTTGACCCAGGAGGATTTTATCCGCATCCTGACCGAACCCCATTCGGCCCTGACCTCTCAGTACCGGGAGCTCATGAAGACCGAAGGGCTGCAGTTGCGTTTTACCGCAGAGGCCGTGTCCGAAATCGCCCGCATGGCCTTTTCCGTCAACCAGCGCACAGAGAACATCGGGGCCCGCCGCCTGCACACGGTCATGGAAAAGCTGCTGCAGGACCTGTCCTTCGAGGCCCCGGATCTGGCGGACGGGGAAGTGGTGGTCGACGCCGATTACGTGCGCGGGAAACTGACGGCCATCGAAAAGGATGAGGACCTGAGCCGGTATATATTGTAAAATCCGAAACTCGAAACTCGAAATTCGAAACAAACACCAATGTTCAAAATACAAATGACCAAAACCGGAATGTTGCGAATTTTGAATTTAGGTCATTTGAATTTGTTGCGGATTTCGGATTTCGAATTTCGAATTTAGCCCTGGTTGGGAGCAATGTATGGCCGAAATGAAAAATAATAAAAAATTTACGGAACGGGCCGCCATCCTCATGGAGGCCCTGCCTTATATTCGGCAGTTCGCCCGCCAGACCATGGTCGTCAAGTACGGCGGTCATGCCATGGTGGATGAAGCGCTGAAACGAAGTTTTGCCCAGGGTATCGTGCTGATGAAGTACATCGGCTTGAACCCGGTGGTCGTCCATGGCGGCGGGCCCCAGATCAAAGAGGTCCTGGACCGGATGCAGATTACCTCCCACTTCGTCCAGGGCATGCGGGTCACCGATACCCAGACCATGGACGTGGTGGAAATGGTGCTGGGGGGCAAGGTCAACAAGGAAATCGTGGCCCTGATCAACCAGAACGGCGGCAAAGCCATCGGCCTCACCGGCAAAGACGGTCAGCTCATCATCGCCCAGAAGATGAAGGTCTTCAAAAGCCGGGGACCGGAAGACCCGCCGGAACTCATCGATATCGGCATGGTGGGCGAGGTGGTGGAGATCAACTCGGAGATCCTCCGCACCCTGGAAAACCACGACTTCATCCCGGTCATCGCCCCGGTGGGCATCGGCCGGCGGGGCAAGACCTATAATATCAACGCCGATCTGGTGGCCGGCAGCGTGGCCGCTTCCCTGAAGGCGCAGAAGCTGATCCTGCTGACCGACGTAGAGGGTGTAAAAGACAAGAACGGCAAACTGATCCCTACCATCACCCTGAAGCAGATCCCCAAAATGATCGAGGACGGCACGATCCAGGGGGGCATGATCCCCAAGGTGCGCTGCTGCCGCGAGGCCCTGCTGAACGGCGTGGAAAAGGCCCACATCATCGACGGCCGGGTGGAGCACGCGGTGATTTTAGAGTTGTTTACCGATAGGGGAGTGGGCACTGAGATTATAAAAGACTGAACATCGAACATTCAACGTCCAACATCGAACATCGAATGTGGTTTTATTTCCATCATTCGATGTTCGATGTTGGATGTTCAAGTAGTACTTATTTTTAGGAAGGATTATGGATCCCAAAACTATCGAGAAATCATTGGCCGAACGGGCCTCCAAAGTCCTGATGAGCACCTATGCCCAGACGCCCATCGCCCTGGAAAGAGGGGAGGGCTGCCGGGTCTGGGATCGGGAGGGTAAGTCCTACCTGGATTTCCTGGGCGGTATTGCCGTGACGGCCCTGGGGCACAGCCACCCGGCCGTGACCGCGGCCCTGCGGGAACAGGCCGGGAAGATACTGCACAGCTCCAATCTGTATTACATCGAGCCCCAGATCGCCCTGGCCGAACAGTTGGTGCGGCACTCCTTTGCCGACCGGGTCTTTTTCTGCAACAGCGGCACCGAGGCCAACGAGGCGGCCATCAAACTGGTGCGGCGTTATGCAACGGAACGGTTCGGGCCGGAGAAAAGGACCATTCTGTGCATGGAAAACAGCTTCCACGGCCGGACCATGGGTTCTCTATCGGCCACCGGTCAGGGCAAGTTTCAGAAAGGATTCGAACCGCTGCTGCCCGGTTTCGCCTTCGCGCCTTTTAACGACCTGGCGGCCCTCGATCGGATTTGGGATGCCACCGTCGCCGCCGTCCTCCTCGAGCCTGTGCAGGGCGAAGGCGGTATCTGTGTGCCGGCCCCCGATTATCTGCGGGAGGTGAAGAAGCGCTGCCGGGAACGGCAGGCCCTGCTGGTGCTGGATGAAGTGCAGACCGGCATGGGGCGGACCGGGACCCTTTTGGCGCACGAGCAGTTCGGCGTCACTCCCGACGTGCTGACTCTGGCCAAGGCCCTGGGCAACGGTTTGCCCATCGGGGCCCTGCTGGCCACGGCAGAGGCGGCCGGCGCCTTCACCCCCGGCGCCCATGCCGCCACCTTCGGGGGCAACCACCTGGTTACCGCCGTGGCCGGGAAAGTATTGGAGATTATCGGGGCCCCGGAATTTCTATCCCGGGTGAAGCAGGTCGGCGCCTATTTCCGACAGGGGCTCCAAACCCTCGTGGAGGCCTTTCCCCAGGTCCGGGAGGCCCGGGGCCTGGGACTGCTGCTCGGCCTGGCCCTGGACGTTCCCGGAAAACCGGTGGTGGAGGCCTGTCTGGAACGCGGGTTCCTGATCAACTGTACCCAGGATACGGTCCTGCGCTTTGCGCCGCCGTTGATCATTACGGAGGCCGAGATCGATCCATTGCTTCTGACCTTGCAGGACATCTTCACGGAAATGAGCCTTTAAATGAAACGAGATTTTTTGCGACTGCTCGATTTGTCCACGGCGGAAATTGAAGCCATCTGGAAGCGGGCCCTGGCTTATAAAAAAGGAGAGGTGGCCCGGAAACCGCTGCAGGATTTGAACGTGGGGCTGGTCTTCGAAAAGCCTTCCACCCGGACCCGCATCTCCTTTGAGGTGGCGGTCCTGCGCTCCGGCGGACACCCGCTGTTTGTCAACGCCCGGGATACCCAGATGACCCGCAATGAACCGCTGAAGGACACGGCCCGGGTCCTGTCCCGCTACCTGGACGGCCTGGTAGTCCGGACCTTTTCCCAGAAGACCCTGGACGAACTGGCCGCTCAGGCCCGTATCCCGGTGGTGAACGCCCTGAGCGATTTGTATCATCCGGCCCAGATCCTCAGCGATCTCTTCACGGTTTGGGAGAAGAAAAAGACCCTGGACCATCTGAAGATCGCCTGGATCGGGGACGGC